>JAFSOM010000119.1 GCA_017447005.1 Oscillibacter sp. | reverse complement strand
TGGCGACTAAATTCCGTTCCTTCGACGACCTTCCGCTCGTTCTCCGGGTGGAAGACCTCATGCCCATACGGGACATCGGACGCAACGCCGCCTACGAGCTGATTCGTTGCGGACAGATTCGGAGTGTCCGCGTTGGCCGCCAGATTCGCGTCCCGAAAGAGGCGGTTGCGGAGTTTCTCGCCGGACGCAAGGAAAACCGTCCCAGCGAAGACGCGCCGCAAACGAAACGCCTGTGGCGCTGAAATAAACCTTTGACTGCCCGCCGCGCAAGGAGTATAATCAGGCTATGATTCTCTCTGCGCGGCGAAAGGAGGCTCAAATATCATGCCGCGCAAAGCAAACAAGCCGAAAGCCAGCCGTCGCGGAAAGAACGAGGGCAGCGTCTACAAGCGCAACGACGGCAAGTGGGTCGGACAGGTTACAGTGGGCTACCGCCCTGACAACGGCAAGCCCATTCGGAAGTATTTCTACGCCGCTACCCGTGAAGAGGCGGCCCGCAAGGTCGCCATGACCCTCGCCACGGAGATGAACAAGGAATCCACCGCTATCCGGGACGACCTGCTCCTCAAGGATTTCCTGCGCAAGTGGCTGAGCACGTTCAAAGTCCACGAAGTATATAGCCGAACCATGGAGCTGTACTACTCCGCCGAACGTCTCCACATCGTCCCCGCCCTTGGAAACCTGCCCATCAATCAGGTCACTCCCGTCAAGATTCAGGGGCTTCTGTACCAGCTTCAAGCGGAAAAAGGCCTGTCTCAGCGGACTATCTCGCTGGTTCGGGGCGTACTGATTCAAATGTACGACTACGCCATGGAAATGCGCCTGTCGGACTTCAATCCCGCCCGGAACACAAAACTCCCCCGTCAACTCCGCAAGCCTGACAATGAAGGGAAAGTGATTCCCATCGCCCAGCGTGAGTCGCTCCTAAAAGCCGCCGAGGGTGACGAGATTATGTGTCCCATCCTCACTATGCTCATGCTGACGGGAATGCGGATTGGAGAGCTTCTGGCCCTCCAGTGGAAACACATCGACTTCGCCGCCAAGACCGTCTCCATCCAGCAGTCCTTAACCCGCGAAATTGTCTTTGACGAAGACGGCAAGACGCAACAGAGTTCGGACACCCTTGGGGCGACAAAAACGCGGACTTCCCGGCGCGTCATTCAGGTTCCCGACCTTGTGTTGGAACGTCTGCGCCGCTGGATGAAGTACGTCGCGGGGCTGAAAGGCGGTCTCGAAGTTCTGGTTCCCGACGGTTTCGTGTTCGTCAGCACGCGAACCATGGGAATGCGAACCTATTCCGGTTTCCGCGCCACCTACCGCCACTTCCTTGACCGGAACGGTTTCGGGGACGAGGGGCTGAATCTGCACCGCTACCGCCACACATACGCATCCATGTTGCTGGAACAGGGCATTAACCCCAAAATCGTGCAGAAACTGCTTGGACACCGTGACGTTTCCACTACCTTGGGCGTGTATAGCCATGTGGTGCCGGAGGTGTTCGCCGGAGTGACCGGCGCGATGAACGCCGCCGCCGCTCAACTGCTGGACGGAACCTATGCGCCGAAGCTGAACGAGGACATGGTTCGCAGGCAAATGCAGGCCTTGGACCCGCTCCTCTCGGATGATGCGGAAGTCAATCCCCGGTATCGCTGACACGCGCAGGACAGAATGCCAGGAGACGCGCAAAGGGCTTGGACAGACGTTGACAAGGAAAGCTCGGATACAGCCTGTACAGCTTCAAGACAGCCTGTCCGGTTACTGCTCCGTTGCTTACAGGGCTTGGATTTCGCAACTTTTCAGCGATATTCTAAAGAAGCGGATTTTCCCCGAAAAGTATCCCAAAAGTTACGGCGTCCCATACAGCCCCGTACAGCTTAATACAGCTACAGACCCAAAATCAGGGGGTATTGGGCAACACAAGGTAACATTTGTCCGCGTTCCGCGCACAGCCTTTTTCACGCAAAAATAGCCGAAACCCTACACACCATGAGGGGTGTAAAGGGTTTCGGCTTGGTGGAGACTACTGGACTCGAACCAGTGACCTCCTGCGTGTGAAACATTCCGCCTAAAATCCTCTCAAACCTCCAAGGCAAGCGATACGCAAGAGTTTCTATTTTTGGAATTTACAACACTTTTCGCAACAGACCACGCGAAATGGCCGTCGCTTACCGCACTGTACAGGAAAATATGTCGTTCAATACGGAATCTAAATGCGCGTATACTGCGATGAATTGCGGCTACGCAATTCCATATGAGGTGATTCTGATATGCCTGCCAAAATGATTTCCGTCACAAATCAGAAAGGCGGAGTTGGCAAAACGACGACTTCCTTGAATCTGGGCGCGGCGCTCTCTATTGCGGGGAAACGCGTTCTGCTTATTGACGCCGACCCGCAGGGGAATTTGACTTCAGCCCTCGGCTATGTCTCCGCCTCGCTCGACAACACTCTGGCGAAGCTCATCCTCTCCGCGATTGACGCCCCGGAGGATTTGGAGGCGCGCCTTTCGCGCTCGACCCTCCGGACGGAAAGCGGCGTGGATTTGATTGCGGCCAACAAGCGCCTGTCGGACGCCGCCGCCCGACTTCAGGTTATGCGGATGTCCCAGTACAGTTCTGTGAACGACGCGGAGCGTCCCTGCGAAAAAGTTCTGGACAGCGTTATCGAGCCGCTGAAAGGCCAATACGACTACATCGTCATTGACTGCGGACTGAAAGACGAGCTTCTGACGATTAACGCGCTGTCCGCCTCGGATTACTGCATTATCCCAGTGCAGGCGCATTTTCTGGCCAGCGAGGGCATTCCGGAAGTTCTGACGATGGCGCCCACGGTGCAGGCGCGGTTTAACCCGAACCTGAAAATCGCGGGAATCCTGCTGACCATGTACCAGTCCCGCCCTCAGCTTTGTCAGAATGTCCGCTCCGGCGTGGCCGAGGTTTACGGAACCGACTTTCACGTTTTTGAACGTCCCATTGAATATACCATAAAAATCGCGGAGTGTCCGGCGGCGGGAAAGAGCATTTTTGACTACGCTCCCCAAAAAAACGCGGCGGAATCCTACCGGAATCTGGCGCGGGAGGTGATGAATCTTGTCTGATAGAAAGGGCATGAAAGGTTTGCTCAAACGGCGGATGGCGGAAACGCAGAGGACATCCGAACTGATTGCCAGCAATCAGGCGTATGAGAAAATTTTCCGGCAGTCCGCGCCCGCCGTTTCCCCTCTTTTGACAAATCTCGCCCTGAACAGACTGCTTCCCTTTTTTACGGAGGACAGAGGACATCACAGCCGCGTGGCGCGAGGCAAGAGCGGCGGCGGAAAATCAGTTGGCGTCCCATTCCGACAAAATCACGTTTGACAGGAAGAAATTCGCCCCGCTGCTTGACAAGCTGGGCAAAGACGCGAATCTGGAAGATTTGTTCCTTGAATTTCTCCGTAAGCCGTATCCGGTTAGCGCCCCGCAAAGCCCAAAGAAAGATTCGACGGAACTTTCTTTGGGCTTCGCCGTTCCCTTTTGAAAAAATGCGCCCCGACAGTTGCTTTTCAGCCGCGCAGTGCGCTATAATGGGGACGGACGTTCCGATAAAACGTAACGGGAGGTTAGGCCAATGGTCGATGGAATGAAGCGAACCATTAAGGACAGCGTTTTCACGTTGCTGTTCAGCAGGCCGGAGTGCGTCATGGCGCTGTACCGCGCCCTTCACCCGGAGGACGACGCGGTGACGCTGGAGGACTTCCACGCGCTTACGCTGGAAAGTGCGCTGGTCAGCAGTCTCTACAACGACTTCGGAGTGCAGGTTCGCGATTTGCTCATCATCCTGATGGAAGCGCAGAGCAGATTTTCCCTAAATCTCGCCCTTCGCATTCTCCTGTATCTCGCGGAAACCTACGACCGGTATGTGAAGGGTCACGAGTTGAACCTACATTCCACGAAAGCGGTCAAAATTCCGCGTCCGGAACTGTATGTCGTATATACGGGCGTTGGCAAGGCTCCGCCTTCCATTTCCCTGTCCGGCCTGTTCGCGGATAAGCTGGAGGACGCTGAGGAGAACGCGAAGCGCCAGCGGGAACTGCGGGAGAAATACGGCTGGATAGACCTTGAGGTGAAGGTCATCCGCAGAAGCGGCAAAGGCGACATTCTTGACCAGTATGTACGTTTTTGCGAAATCGCCGACGAGTCGCGCAAGGAATACGGCCCCACTTTGGAGGCCGTGAAGGAGACAATCAGGCGTTGCATGGAGGAAGGGGCGCTCGTGGAGTTCCTTTCCGAAAAACAAACGGAGGTGGAAAGCGCTATGAGGCATATGTTCGACGAAGAGGAAGCGTTGCGGCTCCATGACATTGAAATCCGTAGGGAAGCCGCACTGGAAGCCGCGCGGGAGGAGAGTGAAAAAGGGATTCGCGCTTTGGTGGAGGCGCTCCAGTCCGTATCCCAAAGCCGCGACGCCGTTATCAAGATGGTCATGGACAAGTTCGGCTTACAGCCCCAGACGGCGGCGGATAAGGTCGCGCAGTATTGGGCGTAACCGACGCGGACGACGGATTCGGGAGGCGTTATGAACGGAATCGCGGTATTTTTTCCCGGAATCGGCTATCACTGCGACAAGCCGTTGCTGTATTTCAGCCGGGAGCTTGCGCGGGAAGCGGGTTATCAGGCAATCGTCAATGTGAATTACGCCTATCACGGGGGCGACATTCGCGGGAATCCTGAAAAAATGCGGGCGGCGGGACTGGCTCTGTTCGCGCAGACGGAGGACGCCCTGAAAGAAATCCGCTGGGACGCCTACGACGATATTCTGTTCGTCTCCAAGAGCGTGGGGACGGCGATTGCCGCCGCATACGCGAGGATTCACGGCGTAACCTGCCGGAACGTGTTCTACACGCCCGTGGCATTGACGTTCGGCGAAAAGCCGCGCAACGGCATTGCCTTTACGGGAACCGCCGACCCGTGGGTTGAGACGGAAACCGTATTGTCCGGTTGTGCAAAGGCGGGGCTTCCGCTAACGGTCATTGAAGGTGGCAATCACTCTCTGGAAACTGAAAATCCCATGCGGAATCTCGATATTCTGAAAGAGGTCATGAAAAAGACGCGGCGTTTCATACGCCGGAAAACCGTTTGACCGCAAGCGAAATCCGGCTTGTATCGCACACAACGCCAACGGAAACCTTTGGCGATTATCGCCAAAGGTTTTGCGTCTGACAGCCTGTTTCGTAGCAAGAGACGCTATTTTTAGCGTAAAAGCGACAGAAAGCTCAAATCTTTGCCCATAAGAGCGCGTTATTCTCAAAAAAGGCGCGCGCTCCGCTTTTAGCCTATGCCGGTCTTGTCGGTTAAATTGCGCTATCCAGCGCGGCATCATCGTTTCAGGAGGTTTTGGGAGATGAAAAGGAAACTGCTCCGGCGAATCGTTGCCTTTCTGCTGATATGCTCCATGCTTCCGTTGCCCGCGTCAGCGACGGGAAACGATGTGGAGATTGTCTGCAACGATGAAAACCTGTACGCCGCGCTGACGGACGCCCTGAACGGCGTCGCGGAGTACGACGCCGACCCGG
>JAFSOM010000118.1 GCA_017447005.1 Oscillibacter sp. | reverse complement strand
GGGAATCTTGAAGTGGACGCCCACGTTCCAGACGGCGTGGAACGCGCCCAGCAGTTCCACCACGCAGGCGCGGCTCTGCTGGACGACGCGGATGTTCCCGGCAATCAGCGCCAGCGCCAGAAACAGGGCGAACAATACGGCGTAACCGCCGGGGAAATTAGAATAAGGCATGACAAAACCTCCGTTTCTTTTTTTCAATCGCCTATTTGTATCACATGGATTCCAAATGGGCCAAAGTCTTTTTGTAACAGTCAGCGTTCCGCGCCTTTGCGACGCGGAACGCTCTTTTCCGCCGCCGCCAGCCGCCGTTTCAAGGCGGTTTCCGCTACCGGTTCGGACGGATCCTCCATCATCAACTCTTCCAGACTCAGTTCGCCGTGATAGGCGACATATCCCCGTTCGTTGAATATTCCGCCGTCCTCTCCGATTCGCTCCCGTCCGAGTTTTCCGTAGTCATAAAAGGAATCCAGAGCGTCGCTGTAGGCGAACTGTCCGGACTCCTGAATAACGTATCTTCCGTACTCTTCCGGCGTTGCGACGCCCGGAACAAATTCAAAGAGGTCAAGATTTTCCGCAAGACGCATAATTTGCGCCGCGTCCTGCGGTTCCGCGAAACGAATCGCCGCTCCCAATTTCTCACTCCCCGAATCGGAAAGCGTGGCAATGGCGCGGCTCATCGCGTTGAGTTCGTCCAGAACGCCGTCCCTGATGTTAATCGTCCATTCGGCGGATAGAACTTCCAGAATCTCCGCGGGAGCGTCTTCCAGTTCCAGTTTCAGATACAGCGGCTCGCCGGATTTCTCCCACCCGGCGCGGATGAGCGTCCGCGTCAGGGCGCTGTCGGGCATCGGGAAATACAAAGCGGCGCATTCCTCAGCGTTCTCCGGCTGTCGGCTTTTTGACAATGTCCCGCTCAGAATTTTGGGTGTGTAATGATACGCGGGGAAGTTTCCGCCTTTGTAAAGTTCCCGAAACACCATGCCGTTGTGGTATACCACGCCGTAGGGAGTGACCGCGCCTTTCCCGCTGGCAATCAGTTCGCTGACCAGCTTCAGGGCGTCGGAATTTGTAATCTCATCCGAAGGCGCGCCGCCGTTGACATGAAGATAGTGCAGTTTCCCCTCGGAGACCAGATTGCTGAAATTCCGTATGACGGTGACATCCGACACGCAGAATGTCAGGTTTATCAAATCCTTCACCGCCGTCAGGCCCATAATGTGCGCCATTGCGGAGAATTGGATTTCCTCGTCGCGGTCGAAACTCTCCGTCCGTTTGCCGAGATAGTCAAGCTCGTCCGCGTTGACGCGCTGTCCTTTCAGTCGGTAGAAAATGGGAAGGGCGTCCCAGATTTCCTCCACGACGCAATCCCGCGCCAGCGGGTCGCCGATTCCCATCGCCGCGAGACGCTCCACGCATTCGTCGTACCTCTCCATTGGAATCGGGAACGGGATTGCGGTTGTTCCGTATTCCGGGTGTTCCGGGTTTTTCAGAATCGCTTCCATATCGTCCTCACTTTACCGTTCACGGGACGCTTTCCGGCGTTTTTGACCGGAAACCGTCCCGCCGTTTGTTTTTCCGCTCCGCGCTGTCGGCGCGTTTTACCGCTCCGGGGATTTTCGCTTCTTGAAATTTCCGCCCCGGCGCGGCGCCTTCGGAAATTCCTGACATTCCGCGAAACCGTCGCGGGTTAAGCGGAACGCCCGACGCTGTCCCTGACGGTTCAGCGTCACAATGTCGCCCTGTGACAAAGGCGGCGGTTGTGTCTTTTCGCTTGCCTCCACTTTCTATGAAATCAGCGGACGCAAAGAAACCGGAAACAGCGCCCGCTTCGGTTTCTTCCTGAAATTGTTTTTCTACTACCTAAAACGCCCGCTTTTGGCGGTAAATGCGCCTTGTCCATGCGACGCGCAGAGCCGAAACAGACAACGGCGCGGAGGAACAGCGTCAGCGTTCGCGCCGCTTTTGTTTCTTCGCGCCTTTTTTCGGGCGGTTTTCAATGTCCTCCGGCTTCGGTTTTCCGGGAAGATAAATCTCCCCCTGAAGCGTTCCGACCTCCTCGCGCAGATTCTGAATCGCCCGTCCAAGCGCCTGAAGCGGGAGTCCGTTTTGTCGGTACCCGTCCCGGATGCGGTTGTAGTAGGCTTCGGTCGGCATGGCGGGCGCACGGTTGCGCTCATGCGTCATCGCGTATGTCATGGCCGTGCGGAACCCGCCGTTCTCGTCCCGCACTGTGATTGTCCGTTTGTCGTACACAAAGGGAACTCCCTCTCGGATGTCAAGAGATTCCTCGTTGTCGGAGGTCAATTCCCACAGCAGGCCGTGAACCTTGCGCCCTTTGTACGGTATGACCGTCGCCACGCCGTTGCCGTCGTCGCGCCCCCGGAACGCCAGAGCGTAATTGTCGAGAATCGCCTTTCCCAACGGGACGGCGTCCGGACAACGGTTCGCCATTTGGTCAAAGTTCAGGTTGCTTCCGTAAGCGAAATAGAGCGTTTTTTCCTGTCCGTCATCCTCCGGCTCCTCTTCCTCTTCGTCCGGCTCATCCTCTTCCTCTTCGTCATCATCGTCATCGTCCGGCTCCGAATCCCGGCGACCCATTCGCTCCCGAACCTCCTGACGGACATGGTCCAGCGCGTCGCCGAGCGCGCTTTCGGGAAGTCCCACCTGACGGTAGCCGTCAAGGATGCCTTGAAAGTAAGCGCCGGAAGGAACGCCGGGTTGCAAAAACGGTCCCGGAACCATAACGTAGGCCATCACAGCGAACTCCAGTCCGCCGCTGTCGCGGACAGTCACATCCCGCTTGTCGTACAGTCTCGGAAAGCCTTCGTAAACGTCCAGCGATTTTTCGCAGAGGGGCGTGAGTTTCCAAAGCAGTCCCGGAACCGTCGCGCCCTCTTTCGGCTCAATGGTGGCGAGGCCGCACCGGAACAGCAGTTCGTATCCGGGCAATGTCACCGGGCCGACGACTTCCGCGTCCGGGCAGCGTCGGCTCATCTGCGTCAGGTTGATGTTGCTTCCGTAGGCGAAATAAAGCCGCTCACCCATCGTCGAGCGTCTCCAGGCCGCCGATACGCGCCAGTTGCTCAAACATCGCCCGCGCCCGCTCCTCCACGCCGGATTCCGGGAGTTCGCACTCCATGTCCGTGGAACGCGTAAAGTTGTCCTGAAGCTGGCGGATATAGCTGTCGGTATCGGGGAAGTCGTCCGGATTGAACGTCAGGAGCCGCAAAGACTCCATAATTTCCGTCGCGGTTCCCTCATAGGTTGTTTCGTCAATGCGGATTTTCATCGCGTCACCTCACTGTCTCGCGTTTTTTCTTCTTCTTTTTTTGCTGATTGACCGCGTAGCTGTCCTTGTCGTGCCGCCATGCCTTGTCCCCGTCCAGATTGGCAAGGAGGTGGTCGCGCGTGTGCTTGAACTCCGGCCCGTTCAGGCCGAGCCGAACGAGCCAGACGCGGAACGTGAACGCCTCGTTGTCGCTCTGGGTCTTGCGCATGACCGTACTGCGCTGGGAAATCGCCTGCGCGGAGATGGCGAGGCACAGGTTGACGTAAGCCGCCGCTTTACCCGCGTGAAGGGTCGAGTTGAAACAGCGCCACTCCACAGTTCCCCGGTAGAACATGGAGTGCAGATTGATCGCGTAGTAGCGTGTCCAGTTGTAGTGAGACTCCGCGTCAACACACCCCTCGTACCAGATTTCCTCCAGCGCCGTAAGGTCTTTCGTTTCCTCCGAAGAGAGCTTCCGAGCCTCCCGGAGCATAGGTTCGCGCACTTTCTGGCACCACCGCCCTGCCCTCGCCTCGTTGACTTTGAGCGCCTTGAAGAGCAAATCCTCTTTTGAGTACATAATGCTCATCAGATTTTTCAGGCTCTGGCGGTTATGGTTCGCGCCGTCGACATGGACGTGCAGGCCGCAGGAACTGTTGACTTTCGCCCCCGCATAGCGAACCTGCCGGACGCACTCCTGAAATTTCGGAAGTTCCGGATAGGTCAGTTTGGGCGTGACCATCTCCACGCGGTAGGCTCTGTCCGAAGTGAGTTCGTAATCATCCTCGGCCTTGCGCTCCCCCTGAATGCTGGCGTCGCTCATGATTTTCCACGTCTTGCCTTCTCTGTCTTTCACGCTCCACGCGTCGTAGACGCCGCCTATATGAATCGGCTCCGTTTCAAAGTAAAGCCCCAGCGCTTTCGCCGCCTCTTCGCGGGTGACGCCGGTCATCTCCACCTCCACGCCGAAACATTGGTCCTTGATTCCAATTTGGCTCATGCGGATTCCTCTTTGGCGTTACCGCGACTTGGGCGGTTTCCGGCGCTTCCTTTCGGGAACGCCGCCGTTTTGCCGCCGTTCGGACTTCGCGGCGTCAATGACCGTATGCTCTTTGTAGTAGTCCGTATAGCGCCGAATCTGTTCGTCGCTCAACGAGATGAAATCGTCCTCGCCGATACCCGCCACAAAGAACGTCCCTTGAATGATGTCCTTGGGAATCAGGCCGCTTTTGTCCATAACCGGGCGGTTCGCGGGCAGTCCCATGATTTTCCCGGACTCGTTGCAAACAACCGCCACGTTGTCATGCGGGAAAGGATAGGTCGCCTCAATGTAACCGCCGACAATTGCCTGCATATCATCCAGTCCGTCGAGTTCTTTCACATATGGCTCTCTCATCGGCTCAACGACAAGGACTTTGATTTTAGCGTCCGTTGTTTCGTCCAATTTGTCAGTCACCTCCCGGCGCTTCCTCCCTCACGGAAAGAAGCGCCCGCGTTTTGTTTTGGTTGCGCGACCGGAAGCGTAAGGCTTACGCCGCTTCCTCAACGATGTCCGTTTCTCCGTCTGCGGGAATCATCCCTTCCAGAATGTCCGCGATTGCGGCGAACGTCCGGGAAAGCTCGCGGGACTGCTCCAGATTCTCACGGATTTCCTCCGGCCTCATGCGGCAGCAGTCCACCCAGCAGGACACGTTTTCTTCCGTGGCGGTCAGGAGAATCGCCTTTTCGTAGGCTTTGGAGAACGTCGCGGCGATTTTTGTGCTGCGGTCAAGCTCCGCGTCCGATTTGCGGAGTTCCCGCTTGCCCTTTTCGACTTCCAGCGCCGCTTCCGCCGCCGCTTCGCGCTCCTCCTCCGGCACGTCCTGCAACTGACGGGTAATGTTGTAGCCCTGATTGACGGAAATTTCCTTGTTGTCGAGCGCGTCCTTGACCGCCTGCGGAGCCTGCTCGTCAATCTTCATAATCCGGCTCATGGTGTCACGGCCAATGCCGACCGAATCGGCGAGTTGCCGCCGGGCGTCCATCCGCTCAGGGGGCGCGGAAGGCTCTTCGGAAATCGGTTTGTCTGAATTAAGACTAACCGATTTTGCGGCTTCGCTTTTCCTGTCTCCCCCGGATTCGGACTGTTTGGCTTTGGCTCTTGCCTCAACTTCCGGCTTCAGCTTC
>JAFSOM010000117.1 GCA_017447005.1 Oscillibacter sp. | reverse complement strand
GCCGGATGAGGGCAAGTTTTATTCAGCGCCGGATGAGGGCAAGTTTCATTCAGCGCCGGATGAGGGCAAGTTTCATTCAGCGCCGGATGAGGGCAAGTTTTATTCAGCTTAACGCGACGGGGTCAGAGGAGGTTTTTTTTATGTCAAGGACGGCGAACAAGTACGGCGGCGGGGCGCAAACCAACGCTAACGGCCTACAGTTTGAGCAGACGACCTCACTGGACGACGCGCTCATCAACGCGGGCTACGTTCTGGAAGGGCGGCGCGTCTACAGGGACGGCGCGGAAATTGGATATTCTGTACCGAAACAGCGGCTTTACTCCGACTTTTTGGAGCGTCGCGGCGTGGACTTCCGTCAGTACAACTCGAAACGCTGGCTTCCCGACGAGTGCTTTATCAACGACGCCCGCAAGACGGCGTATATCATCGAAAAGAAATTCCAGAATACGTCCGGGTCGGTGGATGAAAAATTACCCGGCTGTCATTTCAAGAAATGGGAGTATGAAAAGCTCTTCGGGCCGCTTGGCTACCGCGTCGCGTATCTGTACGTATTCAACGACTGGTTTCATCAGGAGCAGTACCGGGACACGCTGGACTATATCCGGGAGATGGGCTGTCATTACTTCTTCAACGCGATTCCGCTGGACTTCCTCGGCCTGACGGACGCGGATTAAAGCGCAAACGTTCCCGGATTATTGGAGCGTCATTCGTAATTACGCACAACGACTTCCTCCACGTCGCCGCGCCGACTGGCCACCGAATTGACCGCCCGACGCGCTCTTACCGTCGTAATGTGATACGCCCGGTACTGCTCGCGTATGAACGCCGTCGCGGAGTTGGAGAGCATGAACCGCACGCCGCGCCGGGTCAAATCGTCACAGCATTCGCGCAGACGGATTTGCTCGGCCCGCGAAAAGCCGCCTCTTGCGTAGCCGGTAAAGTTGGACGTGTCGGAAACGGGGTCATAGGGCGGGTCTAAGTAGACGAACGCGCCCGGCCCCGCGTCGGCTAGGGCTTCGGCGTAGTCGACGGCGGAAAAGCGCGTATCGGCGCGGCGAAAGTACGCGCTGACCGCCCGTAAGCCCGACGCGTTGACGATATTCGGCCTCTTGTAGTTCCCGAACGGCGCGTTAAACTCCCCAGCGTTGTTGACGCGATACAGTCCGTTATAGCAGGTCTTGTTGAGGTACAGGACGCGGGCCGCTTTCTGTACGTCGGACATACGCGCATAGCTCCGCTTGTCCCTGTCCCACTCGCGCACGGCGTAAAAAAAATCGGCGTCGTTCCGATAGCTTTGCAACGCCTCTATGAGCGCGTCCACGTCGTCCCTTATCACGGCGTAGACGCGCATTAAATCCGCGTTGATGTCGTTGGCATAGGCGGTCTGCGGTTGCAGATGAAACAGCATCGCGCCGCCGCCTAGGAACGGCTCGTAGTACGCCGTGATTCCGGCGGGGAGCAGAGGCGATAAGGCGGGGAGCAACTGGCGTTTTCCGCCGACCCATTTCAATACAGGCCTTACGGGATTTGGCATAGCGGCCCTTCTTTCCGAACGTCATTTTCCCGGGGATTATACCACGGACGCGGCGCGGTTTCAATGCGCGGAACGGCGGGAAAGGAATCTCCCCTCCCGCCGTTTTTTGTATGGATTTACCCGCTTTGCCGTCGCTTATTCGACAACGGCCATAAAATCGGCGTAGTTCTCCCTTGTCACAGGCTCAAAGGGCACGTAGACCAGATAATCGCTTTCGTCGGAGATTTCGTAGTCGGTCTGATTGGTGAGGTTATTCCCGGACAGCATATTCAGCGCCGCCATCACCGCGCCGTCGGCCTGCATTTCCGCGCTCTGGTGGACGGACATTATCAT
>JAFSOM010000010.1 GCA_017447005.1 Oscillibacter sp. | reverse complement strand
TGTAGGATGTCCGCCTTGTTCGCGGCGATAATCTGTGGACGCGTCGCAAGCGCCGGACTGTAGCGCGACAACTCCGCGTTGATGGCGTCGAAGTCCTCCGACGGGTCGCGGCCCTCGCTCCCGGACGCGTCCACGACGTGTACAAGCAGGCGGCACCTGTCCACGTGACGCAGGAACTCGTGACCCAGTCCGACGCCCTCGCTTGCGCCCTCAATCAGTCCGGGGATGTCGGCCATGACGAACCCGCCGCTGTCCGTCTCTATCACGCCCAAGTTCGGGGACAGCGTCGTGAAGGGATAGTTTGCGATTTTGGGCCGCGCTTTCGTAGTCACGCTCAACAGCGTGGACTTTCCCGCGTTCGGGAAGCCAATTAGTCCCACGTCCGCGAGCAGTTTTAATTCTAATATGACCTCGTGCGTCTGACCGGGTAGGCCGCTCTTGGCGAAGCGCGGCGCCTGACGCGTCGGGGTGGCGAAATGCGCGTTGCCCCAGCCGCCGCGCCCGCCCTTACAGAGTATCCACGGGGCGTCGTCGGAGAGGTCTTTCATAATCTGACCGCTCTCGGCGTCGCGGACCAGCGTCCCACGCGGTACGCGGATGAGCAAGTCCGCGCCGTCCTTGCCGGATTTGCGTCCGCCCTGACCGTCCGCGCCGTTCGCGGCGGCGTAGTGTTTCTTATAACGGAAGTCGGTCAGCGCGGCGAGATTGGCGTCGGCTTGCAGGACGATGTTCCCGCCGCGTCCGCCGTCGCCGCCGTCCGGCCCGCCCGCCGCCACGTACTTTTCGCGGTGGAACGCGACCGCGCCGTTTCCGCCGTTCCCGGCCCTGACCGTTATCCGCGCTTTGTCGATAAACGCCATAGTGTTTCCTCCTTGGCTTTCGCCTCCCCTATTGTAACGGTTTCCCCGTCCCCCGTCAAGCGGGAAGCGCGAAAAAACGCCCGGGACTTGAAACGCGCTAAAAATTATGCTATGATGTCTCCGCACATTGAACGGAAGGCAGGGATTTTCAATGACGTGGGGAGACTTGATAACGCTGGAATACGGCAAGCCCGTGAAAGACAAAGCGTGTACGGACGGAGAAACACCCGTATACGGAACAAACGGGCAAATCGGCTCGTCTCATTTGCCGCCATTATGCAAACACGCGTCCTTTATTATAGGGAGGAAGGGCGCCTACAGAGGCGTACACTATTCCGACGTTCCGTTTTCCGTGATTGACACCGCGTTTTACGCCGAACCTGTCAGCGATAAAATTGACTTGAAATGGGCTTACTATAAGTTCCTGACATACGATATTAACCGTATGGACAGCGGCTCGGCGATTCCGTCCACAGACCGCTATGAGATATACAAAATTGAAGTGAATCCGCCGCCGCTGGAAACGCAAAGGAAAATTGCGCGTCTGCTGGGTTCTTTAGAATCGAAAATCAAATGCAATCAGCAAATCAATGATAAACTTATCGCCTTGCGTGACGCGCTTCTGCCGCGCCTGATGTCGGGAGAACTGGACGTATCCGGACTTGACCTCTAAGCTGACGGGCGAATATCGCAAAAAAGCCTTCCCCGCAAAAAACGGGAAAGGCTTTGCGAATTTACAGGGGCGTCTTACGCGGAAACGGCGCCTTGTGCGCTTTGGGGACGTTGCGACGCGGCGCGGCGGCGTCCGAAAAACAGGCGCGGGATGTTGTCAATCACGATATAGAACACGGGCGTAAAGAACAGCGTGATAATCGTCGAAATAATCATGCCGCTCATCATCGTGACGCCCATATCGCTTATCATCTCGTTGGTGTCGCCGATACCCAAGGCCATCGGTACCATAGCAAGCACGGTCGTCAAGGTCGTCATGAGCACGGGACGGACGCGTAACGGGCAGGCGTGCAAAATCGCGTCCTCGCGTTCCTCACCCTCCCGTCGGCGCACGTTGATATAGTCCACGAGGATAATCGAACTGTTGACGACCGTCCCGGCGAGCATAATCAGGGAGACAATGGAAATCATGGAAATATCGCGTCCTGTCAGCGGAAGCGCAAATAACGCCCCGGAGAACGCCACGGGAAGTATCAGCATGACTATCACGGGCATGAGGAACGATTCAAACTGGGCCGCGAGCACGAAGTAAACCAGTCCCATCGCCACGACGAGCGCAAGGAGCAAATCGCCGAAACTCTCCATCATGTCTTCATAGCTTCCGGCGGTTTCGGCGGTATAGCCTTGCGGGAGTTGGAAGCCGTCGAGAATGTCCCGTATTTTCATGGTCATGGCGGTTGCGTTGCCGCTTATCGTGTCGCCGGAGACCGTGACCTGCCGGGACTGGTTCGCTCTTGCGATACTCTGCGGGGCCTGTACGACGTTGACATTGGCCACGGCGGACAGCGCCACGGAACCGCCCGTCGCCGTCGTAACGGGCATAGAGCGGAGGGCGTCGAGACTTTGTTCGGCGGCGCCGTCGCCCTTGATGACCACGTCAATTTCCGTATTGTTAATCGTGACTTTCGTCGCGGTGGCGCCGCTCAACTCGGCCCGGACAGCCGTACCGATTTGCGCCGCCGTCAGGCCGTATTGCGACGCGTTCTGACGGTTAATGGTCACTTCCACCTGCGGGGCGCGTTCGGATACGGAGCTTTTCACGTCCACGGCGTCGGGAAGCGCGGCGATTTGCGCGGCGAGTTCGTCCGCCAGTAACGTAAGCGTGCCGTAGTCCTCCCCGCTCAACTCTACGTTGATGTCGGCGCCGCTGGACATGCTCATCTGTTGCGACGCCGTGACGGTAATTTCACATCCGGCGATGTCGCTCATCTTTTCGCGCAAGGCGTCGGCGATTTCCCCGGCGCCGCGTTCGCGTTCGGCCTTCTTGACAAGGTTCAGGCCAACCGTAATATCGCCGCTCGTCATCATGGAACTCATGCCGGAGCCGCCCGATACCATATAGTAGACGTTCTCCATTTCCTCGGCGGTGACTTCCCGCTGTACGACCGCCGTCACCTGTTCGGCGATTCCTATCGCCTCTTCCGTACTGGAGCCTATCGGGAGCGACACGGAAATATTCACTTCCCCTTGGTCCATATCGGGAATGAGAACCATGTTCGTATTCGCGCAGGCAATCACGAACACGGCGACGAGTCCGCCGCAGACGAGCATACCGACAGCCGGACGCCGTGCGAAAAACGTCAGAACGCCCATATAGCCGTTATAGAGCGCAACCGTGACGCGTCCGAAGCCGGGACGCCGGGAAACGTCGAGCCGCCCGCGCCGCGCTTGCGCCTCGTCGAGCATCATATAGCACAAGAGCGGAACCCATGTCAGCGCGATGACGAGCGACGAGAGAATCAAAAACGCAATTGTCAGACAGAAGTCTTTGAACATCATGCCCGCCGTGCCGCCCGTGAGGCCTAACGGGAGGAATACGGCGACGGTGGTCAGCGTGGACGCCACGACGGAACCCGTGACTTCCGCCGTACCGTCTACGCAAGCGGTCATGCGGTCGTGTCCGTCCGACGCGAAACGGTAGATATTTTCCAGTACGACAATCGAGTTGTCGACAATCATGCCCACGCCCCTGGCGATTCCGCCTAAGCTCATCATGTTCATCGTGAGGTCGAAAAGGTTCATCAGCACGAACACGGTCAGGATACACACGGGCATGGAAACGGCGATAGTCAGCGTAGGCCCGAAACGGCGCAGAAACAGAAAGACGATAATCGCGGCGAGCGCCACGCCTAAGGCGATATTCTGCAACGCGGAGTTGACCGCCTGATTGATATAGTCCACGGCGCTGTAGGCC
>JAFSOM010000116.1 GCA_017447005.1 Oscillibacter sp. | reverse complement strand
AATCGAACTGTTTTATCTTCCTCCCTACGCGCCGGAATACAACCCGGACGAACTGCTCAACAGCGATGTCAAAAGGAACGCGGGAGCCAAAACTTCCCCAAGATCCCAGAAGGAATTGGAAAGCAATGTCCGTTCCCGCCTTGTGAAGTACGCCTCTTGATTCAAGATTTATTTGCCGAGACAATAATATCGATTCGGAACGGAAACTGGAGGAAGAGGTAAAATACAATATCGCTTACCGCTGGTTCCTTGGACTGGATTTTGACGGCAAAGTTCCCGACCATTCCACGTTCTCTCAGAACCGGCGCCGCCGTTTTCACGGTCATGAAGTATTCCGGGAAATCTTCGAAGAAATTGTGCGGGAGTGCGCGAAAGCCGGACTGGTTCGCGGAGAGAATATCGTGATGGACTCCACGCATATCAAGGCCAACGCGGACAACCGGAATCAGGAATGGGCGGAGGTTATCAAAACGCCGAAAGCGTTTTGGGATGATTTGGGCGTGGCGGAACTCCCCGCGGAATCCTCCGTCAAATCCAAAAATCCCTGCGACCCCGACGCCGGATATATGAGCCGCAACGGAAAGCCCAAGGGATTCCATTATCTCGACCATCAGTGTTCGGACGCCGATACGGGCCTTATTCTGGATGTTTTTGTGACCGGAGGCGACGCGCAGGACCATGAATGCTGCGTGGAGCGGCTCACATATTTAAAGGATGGGATGGGGCTTCCCGTCAAAGCGGCGGGGCTGGACAGCGGTTATGATACCATCGGCGTACATTTCGGACTGACGAGAATCGGGGTTACGGCCTATATCGCTCCGGCGAAAAGAGGAATTCGGACGGAAGGGGAGCGACTGGGCATAGAAGCGTTTTCATGGCATCCGGAAGAGGACTGCTATGTGTGTCCTAACCATAAAAAACTGACTTACCGGGCAACGTGGATTTGCGCGGGGATTCCCACCCGGAATTACGGGGCGTCTATGGAGGATTGCAAAGCGTGTCCGTATCGTGAAAAGTGTTTTACGGAGAAAACAAAGTCCAAACGGATTGTCCGAAAGCCCTGTCAGGAGTTCCGGGAGGAGGGATGGGAACGGACAGGAACCGGAACTTATAAGCGAATGCTAAGGCGACGAAGCGTTGTATGCGAAGGAAACTTCGGCTTACAGAAACGCTGTCACAATTTAAGATTCACGCGAAAGAGAGGCATGGAGAACGTATCGGAGCAATGCCTGCTTTCGGCCACGGCCCTGAACCTGAAACGGTTGGTTAAGGGTCTGCGTCTGTTGGATGCCCCGGGTGAGATGCGCGTAACAAGTGCGTCCCATCCGGGATTTTTGACGCTTTTCCGCCGTAAATCCCGGTCAGTCCGCTTCCTTCGGAGCGCGGCGGCATGAGCCGGGGCATTTTGTCAACAGACCCATTTCGGCAGAAGTGCCTTTCAAAATAACAGTGTCTTCGGAGAGAACAGCGTCGCGTACTGCTCCGGCGTCAGTTCAATGTGCATATGATCGGGCATGAAATAGTTTCACAGTCAGCTATGAAACCGGGTGAATTTATGGTATGCTGTGGAGGCGGGATAAGGTCGATATCCAACTGAGGCTAATGAACTCGTAGATGATCGTGGCTGGATGCGCCTTGGAGTACAGTAACATGTCGCCCTCCTGCTTTGCGGAGCGGAGGAACAGCACGGGTAATATAATTCAATTCGCCGGGACGCGTCAATCCCGCAATATGAAAAGCGGATGGTGGGACAAATGCGCAACTTGTTGGAGGTATGCTGCGGACTGGACGTACACAAGGAGATTCTGGTGGCGTGTCTTTTGAAAGGAGGCATTGAAGAGGAGCCGGAGCCGCTTATTCGGGAGTTCTCCACGCTTCTGAGCGGCCTGGACGAGTTTAAGCGGTGGATTATGGAGAACGGCTGCCGTGATGTGGCTATGGAAAGCACAGGGGTCTACTGGTTTCCCGTCTACAATGTCCTGGAATCCATTTTTTACGAAGACGGCGGGGTCAACATTATCGTGGCAAATCCCCATCACATGAAGAATGTTCCTGGAAAGAAGACGGATATTAAAGACGCGCACTGGATTGCAACGCTTCTGAGGGCAGGGTTGCTGGCGCCGAGCTATATCCCGCCCAGAGAGATTCGGGAAATGCGGGACTGGACGCGCTACCGGGATGTTCTGGTCAAAGAACTGACCGGACACAAGAACCGCATTGAGAAATATCTGCAACAGTGCGGCTTCAAGCTCTCAACGATTCTGAGCGATATTTTCGGCGTGTCCGGCATGGCGCTGATTCATAAGCTCTGTCTACAAGGCAGTTTGACGGAAGCGGATGTGAAGGAATGCCTTCATGGAACGCTACGGAACAAATGCCCGGAAGTTCAACAGGCTGTGGCTGGAAAACTGTCCGGACATGATAAGGCTTTCCTGTCCAATCTGGTCAGGGTCATGGAAAACTGCGGGAAAGAAATTGAGGAAACGGAGCGCCAGATTTCATCCTGCGCGCAACGTTATGAGCCGTCCCTGCGTCTCCTGGATACCATTCCGGCAATCCAGCGGCGGACAGGCGCGATTCTGATATCGGAACTGGGCGTCAATCTGTCCATGTTTCCCACTGCGGGTCATCTTTGCAAGTGGGCCGGACTGTGTCCGGGAGACAATGAAAGCGCGGGAAAGAAAAAGTCTACCCGGATTACAAAAGGGAATCCGCGCGTCAAAAGCGTGATGGTTCAGTGCGCGTGGGCCGCCACCTGATGTAAAAACTTCTTTCTCAGGGACTGGTTCTATAGATTACGCGTCCGCAGAGGGACTAAAAAAGCGCTCATTGCCGTTGCCAGAAAACTGCTTGCCATCGTTTGGCATGTCCTGACCTCCGGGGAAGCGTATCAGGAGGAGCGCTATGACGAAACGAGAAAGCGGCAGGAGGAAAGGCGCAGACAGAAGTTGAAAGCGGAGGCCAGAAAACTGGGCTTCCAACTCATCCCGGTCTGAACTCTATAAAAACAGCGATTTTTATCTTGTCACAGTCCTACAAATGTTGGGGCTTGGATTTGTGCGCTTTTTACACGCCTGACTTGACTTGTCCCTCTGGTAAAGCGTATATGAACACAACTTGCACAAAGTTGGTTTCGTAATATGGACGCTATCTTTTCCTTTCACTCGTTCTCCTTTCTGCGGCCCGTGGCCACGCAAACTTCCGCCCGCAGGCGGCATAGGGGTCAGGGGCTTTCGCCCTGCAAGCGGCAAAAATGTACATTTTTGCGATGCTTGCAAACTCCTTTTCTCAGGTTTTTTCTCCTTTTTCAGCAACCTTCCGGTCATGTTGCCGAAAGGTTGCTCTCTGTCGGAGCGGGTATGACAACATTGTCAAAAGCGGTCTATCCACTACAAACCGGCTTTGGCAAAATTACCAAACCCGATTTATTGCCAGTAAATCTGGTTTGACCAAATCATCCAACCCGGTTTATCCTCTATAAATCGCTTTGTCTGATTTCAGCCAAAGCGATTTATCGCAAGTAAACCTAACCTCCTGACAACATTGTCAGAAGGTTCCGCACAGAACCCGGCAAAAATTAGGGTGTCGTCGACGACACCCAAGAGACAGGCGGACTTCACCTTTGGGTGTCGTGGAGAACACCTAACGAACAGAACCTGAATGAAGCCTTCTGGACTTCCGACAACGTGTCGGAAGTCCAAATTCCCCACAGAGAACCTTTGACGCATTGTCAAAGGTCCGCATATAACTCACATATCAAGGCGACCGCTTTGCAATGCGGACAGGAAGTCAGAGATTTCGCCGTCCACGGCGATTTCCTGCGATTCTCGCGATTCGCCTTGACTGTCAGAAAGAACAAAGCGGACATTTTGAAGTTCCTCCCGCAGAATTTCCCGTGCGCGTTCCTCAAAACGGCGTTCGCCGTAAGCCTGACATACAGCCCAGCAGACGGCGTTCGTCCGCTCCCGTTCGGGGTATCCGCTGATGACCTCACACGCCATCCGCTGTAAAGGACTGTCCATTGAAAGCGACAGATTGAACCGCTTCTTCTCAGGCATTGCCGTTCTGCGGAAGCCGCTCCGCAAGGCATTCGTAGGCTTTTGCGTTCAACGAAATATCGTCCAGAATCACAGGATTACGGATGTCCTCGACCGCCTGCGCGTAACGCTTCACCAGTCCCGCGCCGCCGCCGAGAAAAATTGTGGGGATTGTCCGCACGTCCAGTCCGGACTGCATCATAGAAGAGACGATGCGCCGGACGTATTTCTCGGCCTGACGGTCGATGACTTCCCGCACAGCGTTGCGGATTCCGCACGGCTCCCCGCGCAGGACGCTCTCAATCTGCGCGGTTGTGACAGACAGTCCGGTTTTACGGCGCACCTGCTCCTCGATTTCGTCCAGACAGCGGATGACGCCAAGTTCAAGGCTCCGGCAGGTCGAGGCGTCGGGAAGGCGTCTGTCCAGCCGCATCAGGTCAAACGTCCAGCCGCCCAAGTCGCCGACCACAACGGACGGCTCTTT
>JAFSOM010000115.1 GCA_017447005.1 Oscillibacter sp. | reverse complement strand
TTGCGAAAACTTCGCAAAGTTGCGCGGAAAAAATGGAAGATTCCGCTATAGTTTTACCCTTCCCCCGGAACGGGGGAAGGTGGCGCGCAGCGCCGGATGAGGGCAAGTTTTCGCCGCGCCAACGAAAACTTTATGCAAAAAAAACCTCGTCCGGCGCGAACCGGATGAGGGCTTGTCCGCTTATTCCTCGGCTTGCAGGGCCTGATAAATCGTATCGGGGCCGCGTTCCATGGCTAACGTGCCGCTCTTGGCAATTTCCAGTATGGCGAAATCGGAGAGCGTGTCAATGAGGGCGTCGTTCTTGACGGGCGTCCCGAATACGGCGATGGTCAGCGAATCCTTGCAGATGTCGATGATTTTCGCCCGGAAAATGTTGGCGATTTGGATGACTTCCTCGCGTCCGTCGCGGTCCTCGGTACGCACTTTGATGAGCGCAATTTCCCGGTGAATGGAGCCTTCGCTGTCGAGCACCTTCACGGCCAGTACGGGGAGCAGTTTCCGGCACTGCGCCGCGATTTGCTCAATCATGCGTTCGTCGGCGAGAATCTCAATGGAGATACGCGTAATATGGGGGCGGTCGGTCGCGCCGGAGACGATGGACTCGATATTATAGCCCTTGCGGGAGAACAGCCGCGCCACCTGACTGAGTACGCCGGGCACGTCCTGTACGAGAATGCAGAGCGTATAGCGCTTATAAGAGGCGTCGAATTGTTTTTTCATTGCGCGTTTCCTCCCCTCAGTCCAAGAGAAAATCCGTGACGGGAGACCCGCCCGCTACCATGGGCCTGACCATTTCATCCTGATTCAGTACGGCGTCAATGACCGCGCCGCCGCCGCACGCTAACGCTTTCTCGAACGCCGTTTCAAACTCTTCGGCGGTCGCGGCGCGGTAGCCGTGCAGACCGTAGGCCTCCGCGAGCTTGACGAAATCCGGCCCGCGGTCAAGCGTGGTTTCGGAGAAGCGTTTGCCGTAAATCAGGTTCTGCCATTGCCGTACCATACCCAGACAGCCGTTGTTGAAAATCACGGTGACGACGGGGAAATCGTAATGCTCCACCGTGGCGAGTTCGTTACAGTTCATCCGGAAACAGCCGTCGCCCGTGAGGTGCAGTACGCGTTTCTGCGGGAATCCGGCCTGCGCGCCAATCGCGGCCCCGAGACCGAACCCCATCGTGCCGAATCCGCCGCTTGTCAAAAGTTGTCCGGGATAACGGAAGTGTACGGATTGAATCGCCCACATCTGATGTTGTCCGACATCCGTAGAGAACACCGTACCCTCAGGGGCGCGGCGGTTGATAACGTCCATAATTTGCGCGGGGGTGAGGTTTCCGCCGGACGGCGCCGCCTCTTCCGTCGGACGTAACGCCAAAATGCGCTCTTTCCACGCACTATGGTTCATCTGTTCCATACGGGCGTTGAGCGCGAACAGTACCGCTTTCGCGTCGCCGATGATATGCAAATCCGTGAGGATGTTCTTGTCAATCTCGGACTGGTCAATGTCGATTTGCACGATTTTCGCCTGTTGCGCGAACGTCGCGGGGTCGGTTGCGACGCGGTCGGAAAACCGACACCCTACCGCAATCATCAAATCGCACTCCGCGCAGGCCGTATTGGACGCGTGGGAGCCGTGCATGCCTATCATGCCCGTCGATAACGGATGGTCGCCCGCGATACCGCCGCCGCCCATCACCGTGATAGCAATCGGGGCGTCGAGTTTCTCGGCGAAGCTCAAAAACTCATCGCTGGCGCGTCCGCGCACGACGCCGCCGCCGCAAATCAGGAACGGGCGTTCCGACTGTTGAATCAGTTCCAGCAGACGCGAAATGTCGTCCTCGTTCGGCTGCGCCGCGGACAGCCGACGCCGTAAAGCGCGGATATGCGGGAGCCTGTCGCCCTGTTCGCTCGCCGGGACGGGCGTATATTCCACCATCTGCGACGGCGCGGTGACGTTCTTCAAAAAGTCAATCAGTACCGGCCCCGGACGCCCCGACGCCGCAATAACGAACGCTTCCCGCATGACGGTAACAATCTCTTCCGGGTCGCGTACAAGAAACGTCGCCTTCGTAATCGGCATGGCGATTCCGGTAATGTCCACTTCCTGAAAGGCGTCGCGGCCTAACAGATTCTCCGTGACGTTGCACGTGATGAATACCACCGGGGACGAATCCAAATGCGCCGTTGCAATTCCCGTGGTCAGATTCGTCGCGCCCGGGCCGGACGTGGCGAAACATACGCCGACTTTCCCCGTGGCGCGGGCGTAGCCGTCTGCGGCGTGGGACGCGCCTTGCTCGTGGGACGTTAAGATGTGGCGGATTTTGTTCCGGTAGTGGTAAAGCTCGTCGTAAAGATTCAGAATGGTGCCGCCGGGGTAGCCGAATACGGTGTCAACGCCCTGTTCCAGCAGACACTCTAAAATGGCTTGTGTCGAACGGATTTTCAACGCAAAACGCCTCCTTCCGCGTGTATCCCATACTATACGCGATTCCGGACAAAAGCGCAAGCCCTTTTTTAGCTTTTTTCAATCATGCCAAAATGCGCAAGCGCGGCTTTGATGTCTCCGAACTTATCCGGTGGACAGAGATAAACGCGGCTGTTAGGGTCACGCCTATTCGGGGCCGGTTTCGGATTCAGTCCGCACAAGGCTTTCGTGTGGGCAATCCAGCACGGTTTCGGCGTATAGCCGTAATGTTCCCGCACATAACCCTGTATTTCACGGTAAGTCGCCATTTACGTCGCCTCCTTCCGTGCGTATTCCATACTATACGCGATTCCGAGGGCAAGCGCAAGCCTTTTTTGATTTCCTCCGTCGTCGGGTTCATTTTTCGTTGACATTCGCCCGTGGTTACGTTATAATAGCCGCAGTAATTCGTAAAATGTGTTCTTTGGACAGTCGATAAGTCAAATTCGATACGGGAGCGTTGGCAAATGACAAATTTTGAGCCTTTAAATGACAGCTATGACGAAGCGACCGCAATGAAAGCGATAGGCGTGGCATTAACCGAATTTTATGAATCCTTGACACGCGCTTTAGATGACATCAACATCGAAAAGATACTGAAACGCAAGAATCCGTATCTCTATCGCGCAAGAGGCATTTACAGCGCAAGGCAGATT
The DNA here is from genome assembly GCA_017447005.1 of Oscillibacter sp. Lineage (GTDB taxonomy): Bacteria > Bacillota > Clostridia > Oscillospirales > Oscillospiraceae > Oscillibacter. The sequence goes on along the minus strand of JAFSOM010000115.1, from coordinate 1,568 downwards.
ATCGAAGAAATTCTGTCGGCTTATGTCTCCTCCAGTCAAGAAACAATTTTCGGGAATGTGTTTTTTGAACCCGTTACGCTTGCGCTTTCAGGCGGGTATCAACTGTTCGCCGAGGGTATAGACATTATGGTTGACAAAGGCGATACCATGTATGGCATCGTTGTAAAAAGCGGAACTTCTGTGAACGCTGACAGCCGGAAACGTCAGGAACAGAGTTTTCAAGCCGCTCAAAAACGTGTCCGGCGATACAAACAGGCGTTTGTTCCGGTCGTGGGGTATGGTTACGGGCATAAGAGAAAATACCAAAGCGGCGGAAGGCCCTACATAGAACTGGCGGGGCAGGACTTCTGGCATTGGCTGACCGGAGACCCCGAGTTTTATACCAAAATCATCCGGTACATGGGAACGCGCCCGGACGAGTACGCGAAAAAGTTTGAGGAAGCCTACGCAAACGCGGAAAACCGTCTGCTCCGGGAATTTACCGCCAAATATTGCGACAAGAGCGGCGCGATTGACTGGGATACCCTTGTGAAGTTCAACAGCGGAAACTAATCAAAACGTCCTCCCCTCCCAAATCCGGGAGAGGGGGACGTTTGCGCTTGTCACCACACGACGGTGCGGAAATAATCGTCCATGGTTTCGGCGCGGCGGAGAAGCTCTACGCTCCCGTCCTCTTTGAGCAGGAGTTCCGCCGAACGCAGTTTGCCGTTATAGTTATAGCCCATTGAAAATCCATGCGCGCCCGTGTCGTGAATAAACAGCAAATCGCCGGGGACAATTTCCGGTAACGGACGGTCAATGGCGAACTTATCGTTGTTCTCGCACAGTCCGCCGACAACGTCATAAATATGGTCACAGGGCGCGTTCTCCTTGCCCATGACCGTAATGTGATGATACGCGCCGTACATCGCGGGGCGCATGAGGTTACAGGCGCAGGCGTCCACGCCGATATACTCCTTGTAGATATGCTTCTCGTGCGTGGCGCGGGTTATCAAAGCGCCGTAGGGGGCCAGCATATAGCGTCCCAGTTCGGAGTAGACGGACACGTTTTGCAGTCCGGCGGGAGCTAGGATGTCCTCCCAAGCGCGGCGCACGCCGTCGCCGACAGCGAAAATATCGCTCTCCGTCTCCTCCGGACGGTACGGAACGCCGATTCCGCCCGACAGATTCAGGAACGTAAGATTGACGCCCGTTTCCTGATGGAGTTCCACGGCCAGATTACACAGCATACGGGCCAAGGTGGGGAAATACTCGTCGGAGAGGACGTTAGAGGCCAAGAACGCGTGCAGGCCGAACGACTTCGCGCCCATGTCGGAGAGTTTGCGGAACGCTTCGGCAAGTTGGGGACGCGTCATGCCGTATTTGGCCTCGCCGGGGGTGTCCATGACCTGAAAGCCTTCGCCGGTCGCGCCGAGCGTAAACGCGCCGCCGGGGTTGTACCGACAGCAAATGGTTTCCGGTACGCGTCCGATACTCTCTTTGAGGAAGTCGACAAGCGTCAGGTCGTCGAGATTGATGATGGCGCCGAGCTGGTCGGCCTTCTGAAACTCGTCGGCGGGGGTATTGTT
>JAFSOM010000009.1 GCA_017447005.1 Oscillibacter sp. | reverse complement strand
CTGACGGAGCGTGACCTGTTCCCCGCAAACTGCGGAGCAAAAGCCGCAAAAGGAGCAAAAGCCGCTGACGCGCCACCTGTGGTCGCAACCTACAATTACTATGACGCGGACGGCAAGCTGTCGGCGCAGAAACTACGGCGGGAGGATAAGTCATTCTTCTGGCGTCGCCCTGACGGAAACGGAGGGTGGGTCTATAACCGTCAGGGCGTCCCGCCGACGCTCTACACGGCTGGCGTGAGGGAACTTCCCGAAACCGTCTATCTGGTCGAGGGCGAAAAGGACGTTGACACGCTCAATCGGATAAACAAAGCGGCGGCGTCGGGCATGGATGGAGCCGGGCATGACAAATGGCGGCGGGAATACACGGAGCAGTTGCGCGGCAAGGCAGTCTATATCCTCCCGGACAATGACGCCGTGGGGATGGAGTACGCGCAGGAGGCGGCGTCGGCCTTGACCGGAGCCGCCAAGCGCGTCAGTATCGTGGACTGGTCGGGCGTCTGGCCGGATATGCCCGAACACGCCGATGTCACGGACGTATTGGAGCGGTTTGGTTCCTATGAGGGATGGCGTAAAGTCTATGGCGCGATATTAGCGGCGTCTCCGTGGCAACCCAGACCTGTAACGGAATCGCTCTCTGTCAGCGCGACGCCGCCCGAAAACAAAGACGATTGGGAGCCGTTGATTCCTTTTGAGGAAATCCAAACGCCGGATTTCCCGATAGAAAGTCTGCCGGGGCCGCTGGCGGCGTTCGTGGAATGTCTCGCGCACAGTACGCAGACGCCGGAAGAAATGGCGGGCGTATTGTCGTTGAGCGTCCTTTCCACGGCGTTCCAATCCAAGTATATGGCGGAAGTCACACCAGACTGGCATGAACCGCTATGCCTTTGGACGGTAGCCGTCGCCGCGCCGGGGGAACGGAAAAGCGCGGTCATTGCCGCCTTGCTCAAACCTATGGAGGAATATCAAGCGGAACGTCGGCAAAGGGAAGCGGTAGAGATTGCGCAGAATCAGGCCGAGCGGAAACTGCTGGAAGGACGCTTATCTGCTGTCCAGAGGTCGGACAAAAAAGTCACGCTACAAGAGCAACAAGAGGAAGCGTTCGCCATTTCCGCGCAGTTAGCGGAGTTTGAGGACAAACATCCTTTCCGTCTGCTGGTGGACGATACGACCACGGAGAAGTTAGCGGACATCATGGAAATGCAGGACGGTTGCATTACGGTAGCGAGCGCGGAGGGCAGCGTGTTCGACGCTATGTCCGGGAGATATGACAAGTCCGCGAATTTCGACGTGTACCTGAAAGGCCACGCCGGAGACAGTCTGTCCGTTGACCGCATGACGCGCAATTCCAATTACATCCCGAAACCGCGCTGCATGGAACGGCAAAAACGAACGCGTCAGGAAAGACTTCCCTGACGCGTTTTATCGACCACGCAGACCGTTAGCTTGTATATTCTAAGTCCAAATGGTTATACTTCCATTTTTTCTTCCCTTTTGTTGCCTCAAAGCAAAAGCCATACCTCATGAAAAACATCGCCGAACCGACATGGCATTTCTCATCGCTGTCACCATATTTCCATCCGTCAATGTCCATCCGGATACTCATATCTCCGCTGACCGTGATTTCATCGTCCTCGCCCTCCGCAGACCAATCTGTAACCTGAATTTCTTCGATAAAATCCAGCGTGGCGCACTCGGCGGAATCATCAAAAACGCGTTCCAAATCGACCTCGTCCAATTCTTGAACGTCACGCGCTACGGCTTTTTCGATTTTGTTGAGAAAATGACCGTCTAAAATTTCCTGTACTTTCGCCTGATTGAATGTCATTGTAATTCGCTCCTTTATGGGAATAATGGGATGAAATGTCCGCTAAATTTATATTTAGCGGACAAACTGGTGACTCGGCGGGGATTCGAACCCCGGACCCACTGCTTAAAAGGCAGTTGCTCTGCCGACTGAGCTACCGAATCGTATAAAATTGGCTGGGACGGCTGGACTCGAACCAGCGGATGAGGGAGTCAAAGTCCCTTGCCTTACCACTTGGCTACGCCCCAATATACGTAAGCGTACAAGGCCGACGCGGGAAAATCCGGACGGACAAAAAGCGGAATGAATCAGAACCATGTAGCGGCGAAGAGGAACCCCAAAGAGCGGACGGAAAACCTCCGACGGACGCAAGCGGAATGAGAGAAAAGAAAGCGGGAATCAGGGACGCTCCCTGCTCCCCGCTCTCTGTGGGGTGGGTGATGGGACTTGAACCCACAACGCCCGGAACCACAATCCGGTGCTCTGCCAATTGAACTACACCCACCATATCCAATATCAACTTACGCCCCGGACGGGGAAAGCGTTCCCGCGAACTGACGGGGAAGAAGATGGTACGCCAGAAGGGACTCGAACCCCCTACCTACTGCTTAGAAGGCAGTTGCTCTATCCGGATGAGCTACTGGCGCGGATTTTGGAGCAGGTGACGAGAATCGAACTCGCATCCCCAGCTTGGAAGGCTGGTGCCCTGACCATTGTGCTACACCTGCGCGGTTCAACGCTGTCCTGAAACGTCAGCTTACCTATCATAGCAGGATTTTCGGGACTTGTCAAGGACTTCCGGCAAATTCTTTTGAATTTTTTCGCGTCCGGGGCGGTTGCGCCGCTCAAAGCCCTCCCCCGCGCACGGGAGAGGGTGGCCCGACAGGGCCGGGTGGGGCGTTACCCCTCCCCCTATCCCCCTCCCCTTTCAGGG
>JAFSOM010000114.1 GCA_017447005.1 Oscillibacter sp. | reverse complement strand
TCATCAACCCGCCATATGAGCCGTTGGAGAAAGTAGAGAAGCTCATCAATCTTGCATTTGAGAGACCGAAATTGTTGAGATATAGGGAGCAATTCAAATGATTCCTGTATTTTGGCAGGTACCATGTGCAAGTGGGCATTTTTTGAAATTTTTGTCTGAGCGGCGGATACGGCAGTCATTCCAACCTTTGACCGTATAATCATGTGTTGCCCCTTCCGACGCGCTCGCGCCGCCGCGTTCGTGTCTGACCTATTATACCCTGCGGGAGCCGTCCACGCCGAGAATCCGCTATATGCTGACCAAGCGGCGCCCAATGAGCGACGGCGGGAATTTATCAGGGTATTGGAAAAAGAGATGGAAGCGTTTATCGCCGAAAGCGGGGACATCCGCTCTTTTGAGGGCTGGATGCTGAAAGAGTATGACTTACGCCCCGTTACGCTGTACCGGAGCGTATTTTTTATAAATCCAGCCCCACAGGAGATTTACATAGACCCAGCCGATTCCGGTGGCCACAGCCACGGCGGGGAGACGATACCGCGCAATCCACAGCGCGCTCAATATGATACGGACGGTCAAATGGGAAGCTGCGCCCGCGAAGGGAACCCGTACCCGTCCGACGCCTTCAAAATAGCCCGCGAACGTGTTGCCTGTAAAGCAGAACACATAGAAAACGGAAATAACCCGGAGATATTCAAGCGCGTTCTGATACGCGGCGGATTCCCGGTTTCCCAACAGGAGATTCACGGTAAACGGGGCCGTCGCAAACATCAGCGCCGACATAGCGATTCCGAACAGAAACAGCAGACGGAAACTCCAGGAAAACGTCTCCTTGACGCGCTCCGCCTGTCCCGCGCCGTAGTTCTGCGCGGTCAGGATGGAGGTTGCCGCCGCGCCGCTGTCCCCGAAGGAATTGGCGAAGCCCTCAATCCGTCCGGTGGTGGTATAAGCGGAAATCAAATCCAGTCCCTGACTGTTGACCGTTCCCTGCACAAGAATTTTGCCCAAATAAATGCTGGACTGGTGCAGAGCCGTCACCAGACTGGTACTGAGGGTACGGCGGACAAAGACCGGTTCCAGCCGCAGATGAGCGGAACGGAACAGCAGATTCCGATGTCGGAGAACCGCCGCCCCCAGACAGACCAGCGCGGAAACCAGTTGGGATACGACAGTCGCCAGCGCCGCGCCGGGAACGCCCAGACGCAGAACTGCCACAAAAAACAAATCCAGTCCCAGATTTATCAGAACCGCCAGCAACAGAGCCAGCGTCGCCGTCCGCGTTTCCCTCACGGCGCGGAGCAGGCTTCCGTACAGATTGTACAGGAAGGCGAACGGCAGACCCAGAAAGATAATAGTGAGATATTCCCGCGCAAGGGGCGCGATGGCCTCCGGCGTCCGCATAGCCCGCAGGATTGGAGCAAGAAAACCCAGTCCGCCGCCAACAGCGCCGTCACCCCCATGCCGATAAGCAGAGCCGTTGCGTGTTCTTTGCGAAATGATTCCGCGTCCGACGCCCCGTAATGTCGGGCAAACAACACCATCATCCCGCCGCACATCCCGGAAATTGCGAAAAGAAACAGGTTCATCAGCGTCCCCGCCGCGCCGATGGCGGCGTACTCCAATTCTCCCGCGTAGCGTCCGACGACAAACACATCAAAGGTGTTGTAGAACTGCTGAAGGATGTTCCCCGCAATCAGCGGCGCGGCCAAACGAATCAAATGACGGGTAACGCTACCATGTAATAAGTCGTGTTCCGACGCGTTCACGCGAATCTCCCCTTGCCGGATTTGAATAAAGGCAGTATACTTAAAAACGGCTTTTGCGTAAAGCGAGAGTATTTCAAAGGACTTTTGATAAAAACGCAAAGGAGACGCAATGATGAACACGGATAAGTATATGGCGTTTCTCAAGGCTTCGGAATGCGGCAGTCTGAGCGCGGCGGCGGAAGCGCTCCATCTGACGCCATCCGGCGTCAGCAGGGCGGTGGAGACGTTGGAACGCGAATTGGGACTCCCGCTCCTGTACCTGAAAACCAGCGGCGTCAGCCCCACCCCGGCGGGTGAGGAACTAACGCCGTACATCAGGCGTATTTTACAGGACGAGTCGTGTTTGCTTGAAAAGGCGAGGCAGTTATCCGGGCTGGAAACAGGCGTCGTCCGTATCGGCGTGGCCTACGGCGCCCTGTATCCGTGGCTGGCGGAGCGTATGGCGGAGTTTCAAAAGCTGTACCCCGGTATTCGCTTTGAACTGGAGAACGGGCACAGCAGCGGCCTGTTGCAAAAAGTAGAGAACAGGGACTGTGACCTTGCCGTCGTCAGCCGACGCCCGTGGGACGGCGGCTGGCATCCCCTACTTTCCGACGAACTGGTAGCGGTAATCCCTCCTCATTATGCTATGGACGGTTCCGTTCCGCTTTCGGTCTTTACGAAGGAAGCGTATATTGACGTATATCCCGGCGAGGAAACGGACAACGCTCTGCTCTTCCGGGAAAACAACATCACGCCGCGAAAATGGCTGTCCACAGCGGACAGCAACGCCATGTATTCTATGGTGGAAGCCGGTCTGGGGGTGTGTATCAACAATCGAATCAATACCCGCGCGTGGCGGGGAAACGTGAAACTGCTCCCGTTAAATCCTCCGCGCCGGGTCGAAATCGGGATTGTGTTCCTCTTACACCCTATGCCCGCCTCCGAGCGTTTCGTTGAATTTCTCCGCGAATCGCCGTTACTCTCCAATTTTACCGATTGTCTATAAGGGATGAGTTCTTAAAAGTACGCTGTTTGATAAGTTATTATACTCACGACACTTTCCTGACGGACGCTTCTTTTTAGGACATTCTACGCTACGTCACGCAATACTGCGGCCTCCGAACCGCGAAACATAATATTACGGCGCTATGTGTCCCCCCTGGGGCGGGCGCGCTGTATTTGACAGCGTTTTAGCGTCAAAGATATTTCAAAATAAACTTTAGATACGGCTTTTCTTTCGCCTTTTAATGTGTTATAATTCCAGTATAATCCGTTTATGGAGTGACCGTTATGACAGCGAGAGAAACTTTTGAAGCAAACTATATCGCCCCTTTGAACGAACAGCAGCGCGCGGCGGCGCGTACCGTGGACGGGCCTGTCCTGTTGCTGGCCGTCCCCGGCAGCGGCAAAACTACAGTTCTTGTCACCCGTCTGGGTTACATGGTCTATTGCCGCAATATTGCCCCTGAAAGCAT
>JAFSOM010000113.1 GCA_017447005.1 Oscillibacter sp. | reverse complement strand
GCAATACCAACCATACCGGCAGTAACGCGTGGTCGGTACCGATGTCGGCGAACGCCGCGCCCTGCGGAACCCAGTCCGCAAGCAACTGTAAACGGGGCGTCAACTCTAATTGTTTTCCCGTGGTCGAACACCCCGCTTTCCGCCCATGTCATTCGCTGAAAGGATTTGCAAGACCCCTCCCCCTGTCCCCCTCCCCTTTCAGGGGCGGGGGAACTCCCCTTGAAAACGCTTTCAAGTTGGGAAAGTCTCCCCTGAAAGGGAAGGGATTTAGGGGGGCTTCGTAATCCGTCCCCGGATTCGTCCGCCGTCGCCGGAACGCTTACGCGCTTGCTCGGTTGGCCTCCTCGTTGACTAACTCAACCAGCTTGTCAACGTCAATTCCGTGCACGTAACAGGCCTCCTCGACCGTCTCGCCGCGTGAGGCCGGACAGCCTAAGCAGTGCATGCCAATCGACATGAAAATCGGCGCGGTCTGCGGCGCGATGTCCAGAATATCGCCAATCACCGTGTCTTTCGTGATAGTTACCATGGGTTTTTCCTCCATTCGTTTTACGTTCTCGCGGAATGGGGCTATTATACCCCGTTTCCGCGCCCGATTCAATAGGGAATGCGAAAGTTTTGACGCAAATTCAACTGTGCAGAACGCCCGCCTTGCACATCTCCACGAACTGTTTCGCCACTCTCGCGCTGCGTCCGCCCGAACGGAGCGCGAACGCTTCCGCCCGTACCGCCAGTTCCGTTTCGCTCATGCGCACGCCGTACTGCTCCGTCAGCTTCCGCGCAATATACAGATAGCGTTCCCTGTCCGGTACGCCAAACGTGACCATCAGGCCGAACCGCGCCGAAAGGCTCATCAGCTCCTGACGCGTGTCCGACGCGTGGATGTCGTCGCCTTCCCGGTCGGACAGCGTCTCTTTGATTAGGTGACGGCGGTTGCTCGTCGCGTATACCGCCACATTCGCCGCACGTCCGCCGACGCTTCCTTCCAGTATCGCTTTCAACGCCGCGAAATTGTCGTCGTTCGCCGTAAAGCTCAAATCGTCGATGAAAATCACGAACTTCAACGGATTTTCCGCTAAGGTATCCATCAGCCCCGGCAATTCGTAGAGCTGATTCTTCTTGACCTCCACCAGACGCAAGCCGCGCTTCGCGTACTCGTTCGCAATCGCCTTCACGGTACTGGATTTGCCCGTCCCGGCGTCGCCGTACAACAGCACGTTGTTCGCGGGTTCGCCGTTCAACAACGCTTCCGTGTTGCTGATAATCTTCTCGCGCTCGCGCTCGTATCCCGGCAACTGCGCCAGCGTCTGCGGGTCGGGATGTTTTACCGGAATCAACGCGCCGTCCGACACCGTGAACACGTGGTAACGGGCGAACAGTCCGTAGCCAATCTCGCCCACGCGCCGCATACGCTCCCGGTATTCGCCGGGGATGTCCACGTCAGAGGTCAGCCAGCCCGTCATAAAGTGCGGGACGCCCGGGAAATCGTCAAGTTTCAGCGCGGACAAGGTTTGCAGAAAGTCCAGTTCCTTTTCCAACGCGCCCAGCAACGCCGCGTTCAACGGCCCCGCGCCGCATTTGCGGATACAGATATTCTCGCTCTCGGACACCCGTTGAAACAGATACCTGCTCCAATCGCCGCCCGCCTCGAAAATCCGCGCTTCAAAGCCCGCAAGACGCCGTAAAAATTTTTCCTGCCGTCCCTTCACGCACTCGCTTAACGCTATCGAAAGTTCCCGGACTGCCTCATCCCGTAGCAAGTCGCGGAAAATCACCAGCGTGTCCAGACGGCGGCGCAAGTCCAGCATACGCGCCATTTCCGCCGCGTTCCGCTCCGCATACGCCGCTTTTTCCACGGATTCGCCCTCCATGGGATATACGGAATCGCCGCTCATGGGATACGACGCTTTCTCTAACGAATCGCCGCTCATCAGTGCAAAACGGCGCCTTCGTCCGCGCTCGCTACCATCCGGGCGTAACGGCTCAACCATCCCGTCGTAATCTTCGGCTCCGGCTGTACATAGGCCGCTTTCCTCGTCGCCAACTCGTCCTCGTCCACCAACAGCGTTATCGACGCGTTCGGGATGTCGATAGCGATTTGGTCGCCCTCATGCACCAACCCTATCGGGCCGCCCGACGCCGCCTCCGGGCTGACGTGTCCAATCGACGCGCCGCGGCTCGCGCCGGAAAAGCGTCCGTCGGTAATCAGCGCGACGGTCTTGTCAAGTTTCATCCCCGCAAGCGCGGATGTCGGATTCAACATCTCCCGCATACCCGGGCCGCCCTTCGGGCCTTCGTAACGGATAACCACCACGTCGCCCGGGACAATCTTCCCCGCGTAAATCGCCGCGATAGCGTCCTCTTCGCTGTCGAACACCCGCGCCGGGCCTGTATGCGTCTGCATTTCCGGCGCAACCGCGCTACGTTTGACAACGCAACCGTGCGGCGCAAGATTGCCCCATAAGATTTGCAGTCCGCCCGTCTCGCTGTACGGCTCCTCAATGGGACGTATCGCCTTGTGATTGCGGTTATGCGCGTTTTGGATGTTCTCGCCGACCGTGTGACCTGTAACCGTCATGCAGTCCAAGTCCAGCAGATTCTTTTTCGCCAACTCCGACTGTACCGCCGGAATCCCGCCCGCGTTGTAGAGGTCCGGCATATGCGTCGGGCCTGCGGGGGCCAAGTGGCACAGATTCGGCGTCCGCGCTGAAATCTCGTTGAACAGTTTCAGGTCAAGCGGAACCCCGGCCTCGTGCGCAATCGCAAGCAAGTGCAAGACCGTATTTGTCGAACAGCCCAGCGCCATGTCGCAAGTCAACGCGTTGCGGATACTCCGCTCGTTGATGATGTCGCGGGCCGTGATGTTACGGCGTACCATTTCCATAATCGCCGCGCCGGACATGCGCCCCAACTGCAAACGGCGACTGTATACGGCGGGAATCGTGCCGTTCCCCGGCAACGCAATTCCAATCGCCTCGCATAAGCAATTCATCGAGTTCGCCGTGTACATCCCGGAACAGCTTCCGCAACTCGGGCAACAGTTCTGCGTGCACTCCTCCAGCTTCGCGTCGTCAATCATCCCGGCCTTGTACGCGCCGACCGCCTCGAACATCTTGGACAGGCTGACTTCCTCGCCGCCGTACGTGCCCGCCATCATCGGCCCGCCGCTGCATACCACCGCCGGGACATTCATCCGTACCGCCGCCATGACCATACCGGGTACAATTTTGTCGCAGTTCGGCAGTAATACCATGCCGTCGAACTGGTGCGCCATAAACATGGTCTCTACGCTGTCGCAAATCAATTCCCGGCTCGCAAGGGAATACTTCATCCCCACGTGGCCCATAGCGATTCCGTCGCATACGCCGATAGCGGGTACCATAAACGGCGTGCCTCCCGCCGCTTCAATCCCCGCCTTGACCGCGTCCGCCAGCTTGTCAAGGTTCATATGACCCGGGACAATGTCGCTGTGGGCGCTTACGACCGCGATTAACGGTTTTTCCAAATCCGATTGCGTGTAGCCCAAAGCGTAAAACAAACTCCGGTTCGGCGCCCGTTCCGCGCCTTTTGTCACGTTATCACTGCGCATAGTGATTCCCTCCGCTTTTCCTTTAATCCATATACCACTTGGATTTCATCAAAATCCGTTTTTTTTGCTTTAGATAGCGGCGATAACTCTTCCGAGCTTCCGGCGGCGCCGACGGTCTGAGAAAACGGTCGCCGCTGAATTTACTGCGATAATACCAACTTCGATTGGTCGCCCAGTAAAAATCCAACTTTCTCAAATCATGCCGTCTCCCTGTCGTCGATTTGTAAAAGAAGGGGCGGTACAGTGTCCGCCCCTCCCTAATCCGCGCAATCAGGGATTATTTCTTAAGCCAGCTCATCATAGAGCGCAGTTCCGCGCCGACTTTCTCGATGAGGTGTCCGGCGGCAAGACGGCGCTGGGCAAGGAATTTCACGCGGCGTCCGCCCTTCGGGGACATCTCCGTGAGGAACTCGGAAGCGAATGTGCCGTCCTGAATCTCGGAGAGCACTTTCTTCATTTCCTTGCGCGTCTCCTCGGTAATCAACCGCTTGCCCGTGCGATAATCGCCGTACTCCGCCGTATTGGAGATAGAGTAGCGCATTTTCGCAAGGCCACCCTCGTTGATGAGGTCAATAATCAGCTTCATCTCGTGGCAAGTCTCAAAGTACGCCATTTCCGGCGCGTAACCCGCCTCAACCAGCGTCTCGAACCCGGCGGTAATCAGTTCGCACACGCCGCCGCAGAGTACCGCCTGTTCGCCGAACAAGTCGGTTTCCGTCTCTTCCTTGAAGGTCGTCTCCAGAATGCCGGCGCGTCCCGCTCCAATGCCGCAAGCGTAGGCCAGCGCGGTTTCCTTCGCCTTGCCCGTGTAGTCCTGCTCGACGCAAATCAGACTCGGCACGCCCTGTCCTTCCGTATAGGTACGGCGCACGATGTGGCCCGGGCCTTTCGGGGCAATCATGATTACGTCCACGTTCTTCGGCGGCTGAATCACCTTGAAGTGGATGTTGAAACCGTGCGCGAACGCAAGCGTCTTGCCTTCCGTCAGGTACGGCGCAATGCTCTTTTCGTAAATCTCGCCCTGCAATTCGTCGGGGGCCAGCATCATAATGACATCCCCGGCCTTCGCGGCGTCCTCGACGCTCATGACCTTGAAGTTGGAGTGCGTGGCGGCGAAATCGGCGGCTTTCTGCGCGTGGCCCGAACCGGCGCGCAGTCCCACGACCACGTTGACGCCGCTTTCGGCGAGGTTCTCGGAATGCGCGTGGCCCTGAGAGCCAAAGCCGATAATGGCGACGGTTTTGCCGTCCAGTACGCCCAAATTGCAGTCCGAATCGTAATACTTCTTGATTGCCATGTTGATTTACGCTCCTTCTGTCGTTCATGATTTGCGCCGTTTTCGCGGCATAAAATCCCATACTTTTATATAATACAGGAAACCCCCGTTGTCAAGCGTAAAAAGCGCTGAAATTCCGTTTTTTTTCCGCGCCGTACTTGACATTCTATCGTATCCCCGCAAAATCGGCGGAGGCGCGGGAAGATTCAAGGAAATCGGGCGTATAGGCCGCGACCGCCGACGCCGCCTCTTGCGTGTAGCCGTCCGTAATGCCGCAGTTCTCCATGTACGCCAGCGCGGCGCGATATTCGGCTCCCGTCACGCGCCGCGCCAGCTTCCCCGACGCGCCCTCTTGCGGCGTGTACTGACGCATAAGCGAAAATAACACGTCGCCGGGGCGGAACGTCCGCGAAACCCAGTCTATCACCCGGCGCGTATTCTCCAACTCGCCCGGCAGTATCAGGTGACGTATCAGGACGCCGGACAGTAACCGCCCGTTTTCCATACGGTACGGCCCGACCTGCTGAAACATCTCCTCTATCGCCGCCGTCGCCCACGCGAAATAGTCCGCCGCCCGCGAATAGCGTTCCGACAGTTCCGGCAAGGCGTATTTCATATCCGGCATGTAGACTTGCACAAGTCCTTCCAAGGAACGCAACGTCTCCGGCTTCTCATAGCCGCCGCTGTTCCACACGACCGGTACGGGCCACGTCTCGCCGCGCAACGCCTCTATGACGACGGGCGTAAAGTGCGTGGGCGTTACGAGGTCAAGACAGGCCGCGCCGCGCCGAATCAGGTCATGGAAAATTTCCCGCAAGCCTTCCGCGTCGACCGCTTTCCAGTCCGGCGACGCTTTGCCGCCGCGGGAAATTGCGTGGTTCTGACAGTAGACGCAACCCAACGAACAACCCGTGAAAAACACGGCTCCCGCGCCGCGTTCGCCCGTCAGACAAGGCTCCTCCCAAGCGTGCAACATCGCCTTCGCCACAATCGGCGTGAGCGGCATTCCGCAGAATCCGCCGCCGCTGTCCTCCGTCCGCGACGCGTTGCAGTTGCGCGGACATAGATTGCAAATCATGCGTTCTCCTCCGTTGTTTGATTCGCGTCCGTTATCCCGTTTGTGTCCGGCGTCCGCGACGCTTCCGCTATCCAGTCCGACGCCGCCTCACGGTAACGCCCAAACGCCGACGGTATCGCATATTCCCGTAATTCCACAGCGTCCGCCCAGACGAATTTCCCGGCGTCCGCGCCCGTCACCGATACCAGATAGCCGCTCATACGCCATTCCACATGAGTAAAGATGTGCTTCGCGTTGAGTTTCCCGCGCCAATCCGCGACCGTCAGGCCCCACGCTTTGAGCGTCTCCGCCGCTTCCGTCTCCGTCAACGTTCCCGCCGTATTCGGAAACTCCCACAGGCCCGCCAGCAGTCCGCGCCCCGGACGCTTCCGCAACGCCACGCGGTTTTCGTTCAGGATAACAAACACCGTCCGGTCTTCGATACGCCGTTCCTTTTTCGCCGCCCGTATCGGCAATTCCAGCGCCGTCCCGCGCTCCCGTCCCAGACAGTACGACGCGACCGGACAGCTTTCACAGCGCGGCGGCCCGTTCGGTACGCATACCGTCGCGCCCAGTTCCATCAACGCTTGATTAAAAATCCGCCTGTCCTCCTCCGCCTCCGGAAACATCTCCTTGACTTGCGCCTCTATCCCGCGCCGGACTTGCGGCGATAAGATGTCCCCGTGATTGTCCATCAGGCGCGACATGATCCGCAACACGTTACCGTCCACGGCGGGCGTCGGCAATCCGAACGCCGCCGACGCAATCGCGCCCGCCGTATAGCTCCCGATTCCCGGTAAGGACAACAAGCCCTCGTAAGTGTCCGGAAAGCCGCCGCGCTTGACAATTTCCTTCGCGGCCTTTTGCAGATTCCGCGCCCGACTGTAATACCCTAGGCCCTGCCACAGCGACAATAACGCCTCCTCCGACGCCTCCGCCAACGCTTCCACCGTCGGGAACGCCTCCAAGAATCGCGTATAGTATCCCACGACCGCCGCCACGCGGGTCTGTTGCAACATAATTTCCGATACCCAAATCGGGTAAGGCTCCCGCGTATGCCGCCATGGCAAGTCCCTCGCGTTCGCCCGATACCATTGCAGTAACGCCTCCGTCAAATCCATGCGCCGCCTTTCCCAAAAAATTCGCCGCTCCCCGTGGGAACGGCGATAAACGCTGTAACGCGCTCCGCTATGCGCGCCCTTATCCAAGGAGATACTTCATAATGCCAAAGTACTCCAATATTTCCAGCAGTTCCGAGCGGCTTTCGCCTAACGATTGGATATATTCCATGATGTGCATCAAGTCCGAGGCGTCGGCCTTATCGTACTTCTTCATCAAGGTTTCCATATCCTCTTTGAAGTGCTCTTCGACATAGGACGCGTCCGCAAGCGCTCCCGAATTTCTGGCCTCTATCAGCTTGTTCAAATCCGGAATGAGAACGTCCATACAGCCTTTTACAAACTCGTCCTGCGGCGGATTGTCGTTGTACTTTTCAAGGATGTCATTGACATTCTCGAAAATTTGAGCGGCTTCGGGCGGTTCGCTCGGATTTATCGTCGCCGTATTGCCGCCGTTTCCGCCACTGTTTCCGCCGGAACTTCCGCCGCTTCCGCCACTGTTTCCGCCGGAACTTCCGCCGCTTCCGCCACTGTTTCCGCCGGAACTTCCGCTACTTCCGCCGCTACCGCTCCCGCCGGAACTTCCGCCGCTTCCGCCACTGCTTCCGCCGGAACCGCCGCTTCCGCCGCCGCTACCGCCGGAACCGCTCTTTTTCGTGTCGCCCGTATCCGTACTCTCTCCGGTATCCGTGGAATTACCCGTATCCGTATTCTCTCCGGCGTCCGTATTCCCGGTATCCGTACTCTCTCCGGTGTCCGTGTTTCCGGTATCCGTCGCGGGCGTTTCAGGCAATTGGGTAAGTTCCGGCATTTTCTGCACCGCAATGGAAAGCACCTTCACAACCGCGGCGCGGCTCGCCGAACCCGCCGGGTCAAAAATCGTCACGCCGTCGACTTCCCGACCGTCAATAATGCCCATGTTCCGCGCAATCGAAACGGCTTCCTGCGCGTAATTGGAAATTGTGTCGCTGTCGGCGAAAGACGTTTCTCCGGCGTACGCGGATAAGTCATAGCGCAGATAGTCCCGCAGATAACGCGTCAGAATCGCGCACATCTGCTGACGGGTCACGTTCTCCCGGGGCGCGAATATCTCATCGCTCCGGCCCGTCACAATCCCGTGGGACGCGGCCCAGCGAACCGCCGACTGAAATTCCGCGTTGATGTCGCCAATATCCGTAAACGCGACCTCTCCGGCGCTCATATCGGCGTCCAGTCTCGCGGAAAGACGATACAGCGCCGTGACAAACGCCGCCCGCGTCATGACGCCCGTGGGGTTGAACGCCGTCTCGCTGACGCCCTTTATTAAATCGTGCTCGTAAGCGTAGAGCACAAAGGGATAGCTCCAATGACTGACGGGCACATCCTCAAAGGGAAGCGCGGACTCTTCCGGAACGTCCGTCTGTCCGTCGGTCTCCCCGCCTCCCGGCAACTCGTTTTCGCCGCTATCCGCGGATTCGCCCGTATCGCCGTTATCCGTCGTTCCGGGCGCGACCGTATCGCCGCCGTCGTCCGTCTCGATGTCCGCCGCCGTGTCGCCGCTGTCCGTCGTTCCGGGCGCGACCGTATCGCCGCCGTCGTCCGTCTCAATATCCGCCGCCGTGTTTCCGGTATCCGTCGTTCCGGGCGCGACCGTGTCGCCGCCGTCGTCCGTCTCGATGTCCGCCGCCGTGTCACCGGTATTCGTCTCCGTCGCCGCGACCGTGTCGCCGCCGTCATCCGGCTCCCCGCTGACTTCCCCCGAAACCGTCGCTAAAACGTCTTCCTCTCCGGCCTCCACGTCCGCGCCGGCGGACGCCGTGCCTTCCTCTTCGTCCGTATCGCCAAGGGCCGCCGCGTCGCCTTCCGGGTCGACAATCGCCTCCGACGGCGTCTCCGATTGAGAGGTCAGGACGGTCGCCCCCGCGGGGACTGCCGTCAGCATGGAAACGGCTAAGGAAAACGCGGCCAGCATGGAGACGCATTTTCGCATATAATCCATAAATTTCCTCCTGTAACAGGGAAACCGCCGTCCCGCCCAAGATGGGAGGGAGCGGCGGTCTCCCGCGCTTCACGTGTCCGCGCTTTCAGCCGTCTGCCTGTCCAGTCAAGTCATCCTCGCTGTCGGCGCGAATGCGTCGTCCGATGAAATCACCGAACTATTGGTTTTAATTCGTTGCGGGGGTCTTGAGCGTCCGTTCCAGCTTGACGCCGACAAGCGTGGGATTGGAGTTGAAGTCAACGTTCCACGCTCTCAGCGAGCTGTCGGTCAAGGCGTTGCCAAGGTCACCGCCCGGCAAGCCGACGCTCTTGAACTCAATGGAACTGTAGCCCTTCGCCTCAAAGTTCGCCCACGCGTTGTGGAGCGTCGTCTCCGTGATGTTTTCCTGCATGATGAGTTCCGCGAGCAGTTTCGCAACTTCCGTCTTCTCCGCGTCGCTCATTCCAGTGGAGGGGATGGTCTTGCCCCACTTCTTGACGGTCACTACCCGCTTATTGTTGGAAAGCTGACCGAGAATCAACTTGGAGATAGCGACCTGCGGATTTTCATCATTGGTGTTGCGGATGTCGGTAGAGATAGCGTCGCGCAAGCCAATCATGAGGTCAACGAGCAACTCGAACGAGGTCTTGTCAGCGTTCGCAACCTGAGACTCCTTGGAAACGTCGACATTACTCCCACGCTCCGTGAAGAAGCCCTGCAAGTCAAGGGTCAAGGTCAGATTATTGCCGTCCGCCTTGAGCAAGGTCTTATTTTCGCCGGCCTTGTTCTTGATTTGGAGTTCGTCGAGTTTGTCGCTACCTTCTTTGGGCTGGAAGAATACCATGTCGTCGTAGATGCTCAGAACCTTGGAGCGCGTAGCGGTCGCGTCGCCGAGACTCTCGACAGACAACTTGTTCAGGATAGGCGTCAGGATACCTTCCACCGTTCCGTCTTCCGAACCCTTGATGATGGCTTCAATCATGTCCTTCGTAATGACATCGCCCAAGGCAATGTTCAGCACGGTTTGGCCGTTTTGCGTGCTCATGAGTTGGTTCTTCGTGATGTCCCACGTCGTGGAGAGCTGGGTATCCACCTCATTCAGGAGACTCGTGATAGTCTGAACTTGCGCCGCGTCGAGCGTCACCTGCTTGAACATTTCTTGGTTCTCCAGCACGGTCTTGGGTTCCGTAGCGCCGGGCATCGTCACGCTGACCGAAACCGTGGCGACGACCCAAACATCCAAGTCAAGTTCGTTGTTGGGGGTCATAAAGTCCTTAAAGGACGGGTTGAGCATCAGGGTCGGCGCGTGTTCGACAGTCGCGCTCGCGGAAATGGGAACGGTCACTACGCCGCTACCCACGGAAACGCTTCCCAGTTCCACCTTCGGGTCAAGTCCCATGTTCTCCGCGCTCGCCGGTTCATTGCTCGGTTCAACAACAATGTCAACGTGCGTGGCGTCGCCGAGATACTCTTTGAGGAATTTGCGCGTTATCTGCGACTGCACGCTCTTACCCGCGGCGCGGTCCTTATCGGCGATGCTCGCGTTCTGCTCGTCGGCCGTCTTGATGAGCGGAATGGTCGTGAGGCTGACAGTGAAGCTATCCAGCGTGATTTGTCCGGAGGCGTACGCGTTCCTGACGTCATAGGGAGTGGAAGCGTCGTTCATAATCTGCTGAACAATCTCCGACTTCATGTTCCTAGCCAAAGTGTCATTATCGGGAGAATCGAGCTCGAGGTTCTTGAGGGTGTCGTCAACTTTCGTCTTGGCGTCGCTAATCATCTCGTCCTTCTTGCTCGCAATCATATTGCCGATATTGGCGGTAATGCTGGACGCCACGCCCTTATTAATCCGCTCCTCCAACCGCTCCGCAGCTTCGGTCTTTTGCTCAAGTTTAGGCTGATAGAGATAGAGCTGGATAACCTTCGGCAACACGAGATTGAACGTAACGCCAATGTGGTTCCGGATGTGGTCGAGTTTGTTTTCGGTGGAGTTGTCGCTCGTTCCGGTCGGCTCAAACATGGATTCCTGACCGTTGTTCAGCGAATAGAGAATCTGCTGCAACGTAGCCCGCTTGGCGGGGTCATTCGTCTCGCCGTCGGAGCTAACCTGACTGAAGGAATACAGCGCCATATCGCCATCGGCAAGCGCGCCCTTATAGGGAGCCTGTACCAGCAGATTGTAGCCGCCGAACGTAGAGGTCTTGACCACCATGGCGTTGTCTTTGCCGTCCGCAAGCGTGTAGGAGAAGCCGTTGGAGGACAACTCGTCGCTACGGTCCTGATTGTCAACCTTGATGGAGTCGACAACGACGTTAGCGCCCAAATCCGGCGTCAACGTGATGATGGTTCCGAGCCACGCGTAACCAGTGTAGGGTGTGGTGGCGGACACGCTCGGCTCTGTCGGCTCTGTCTTCGTGGCCTGGTCCAAATTCGCTTTGGCGGTATCTTTGTCCGGGATGACGCCGTCCACAATCGGGCCGTTCTCCGCTCTGATTTTGACCGCGCCGCTTCCGTTCAGCGTCACCGAGAACGGAACGATGGTATCCGTATCGGGCAGGAACGCGACGACGATTTCCGCCGTGCCCGGCTGCATGGTATAGCTGGCGCCGCTTGTGGCGTTGTGCGTAACGGTCTTGTCGTTAATCAGCACCGATTGAGCCGGCTTCTCGCCGTCGCCTTCCGTCGCCTTAACTACCAAGGTTGCGCTATCGGAACGCGAAATAACGCTTCCGCTAGCCGCCGAGCCGAAGTCCTTGTCGACATCGTTGCCCTCGTCATCTTTGTAGGTAAGGGTTACGTTGGCGGAGCCTTTGCCAATGACAGTGAGGTTGTAGGCGTAAGAGTACTCTCTGACGAACTTCACCGTGACATCCAGCGTCTTGTTCTCATTCGTCAAAGAATAGTCCCAAGTGTCGCTGTTATCCACCGCTGCCTTCGCCGGGGTGGTATCCGTGGCCTCTTTTGCCGGTTCGGACGGCTTGGAATCCCGGATGCGAGCCGGCGTAATGCGGTCAGCGTCCTCTTTCGGGAATACAAAGCCCTTGGCGGTCGCCGGAATCGCGGAGACCAGATAGGCGGGAATGCCATTCGGGTACTGCTCTGCATACTCGGACGGGCGCAACTGGAACGTATCCGTCGTCTTGCCGTCACTGCTGAACATATACTCCTTGCCGGCAACGTTCAGCGCGATAGAGCCTTCGCCCACGAACGTCACATTGATGTTGTAGTCCTCTAAGTCGTCAGCGGGAAGCGCCTTGTAGGTTACGACTACCTCCGCGTCGGCGTCCGGCATTTTGAAGGAGTACTTCCATGTCGTGAGCGTCGGGTCGTTGTCCTCCGGCGTAATGGCTTTGCCATTGAGCGTCACGCTCTGGAGAGAGTAGCCGTCCACAGGCGTCACAGGCACACTTACCGTAACATCCTCGTCCTTCAGGGCCATAAGCTTGTCAGGTTCGGGCGTCTGGGCGCCTTTCGGAGTATCAATTGGCGCGTCGTTGGCGTCGAGGTATTGGGCGGTAACGGTAACGCTCTTCCCCATGGGCGGAGCGTTTTCGTATTCCTTAAACGCGCCGCTCAACGTGGTTGTCACATTGGCCGTAATGCCCGTGAGGGTCAGGTCGTAGAAATAGAGTCTCCCGTTGCCCTTATCGACGCCCGGAGACAGCGTAACGCCGGCGCTGGATGTCAACTCGAAGCCGGTTCCATCATAGAACGCGTCCGGGGATACCGCGACGTATACCGTCTTGGACGCGTCTTTCGCCAACTCCGCGAACTGCGCGGAACCGTTCGTCAGGCCAACGTTCGCCTCCAGCGGCGCCGTCAGCGCGTCTCTATCGGCTTGGTTCCCATAGATGCCGATAAAGCCGTTCGTGACTGTCGGGGTAATCGTCCACGTGTACTTGTCAGTCTCCGAACTGCCGTTGTCGATGAGCGTGAACATACCCGTGACGGTTACATCCGGGTTCGCGGAAGTTACGACGCCCGCCTTGGTAAGCGTGACATAGTACAGATTATTGCTGTCAGTGTTAACGACATGCGTCACTTCGGCGTCCGTCTTATTCCACGCGTCAGCCGGAGTTACCGTAATGTTCTCCGCTTTCAGCTCATAATTTCTTTCGGCTGCGAAAACTGCGTAGTAGGTAAACGTGGGCGCAGTCGTCGCCGAAACAGCCGGAACCGTGAGCGTATCCTGAACCAATTCCTGAATATTCGCGGGAAGCTTTGTGCTTTCCGAGGGCTTGTCGCTCGTCAGGAATACCCGACCATGTTGCCCCTCGCCTACAGAGGCATTCAGTATCAGCGTGTAGTTCTGCGTTATCGGCGTCGGGGGATTGTAATTGCCGCCGCCGCTACTACTGCCGCTGCCGCTACTACTGCCGCTGCCGGACTTGCTGTAAGTCACGGTGACGGTTACGGGCAGATTCGTCGAGGGCACCTTAAACGTCGTCGTGTACGTTTTGTTGTTGGTGGTCTTCTTGACCGTCTTGTTCTTGGCGTCCCTGACGCGGACGCTTACGCCATAGCTGCTGTCAGGCTCGTGCGTGACGGTGACGAGGTCGCCCGGCTGAACGTCGTCGGCGGCTACTTCTTTTCCGTCGCGGGTCACTTTCAGGGTGGTCTTTCCGTGCGCGGAGCCGCTCACGGTCAGCTTGACATCGTCATACTCAATCGAACTGCCGCTCGAAGAGTCGCCGCTGTCGCCGCTATCGCCGCTATCGCCGCCGTCAATCACGGGGCCGTCGAGCAGAGGCGTATAGCCGCTCTCGGTCACGAGGTCAAGGAAGCGGGCCAGAATCGCGGCAATGGCCGCACGGGTGATGGGATTGCCTGCGCGTACCGTACCGTCACTGTAACCGGTGAGCAGTCCGAGAATACGCGCATACTCTACATCTTCCGTGAACGCCGATGAGACAGAGGCGGCGTCCGTGAACTGCGCGGGTTCGGGGTCTACCGGGTGGAGATTGACATAACGTTTGGCGACAATGTAACGGTGAATCAAAGCCGCAAACTGTCCGCGGGTGATGGGGGAATCGGGCTTGAAGGTGCCGTCGCCGAAACCATTCACAAAGCCTTCGTCCGTCGCCCACGCAATCGGTCCCGCCGCACGTCTGGTAGTCGTGACATCCGGGAAGCGCGTTTGCGTCTCAACGCCTTCCAAGTCGCTGCGCCCCTCCATACGGGCCATGACCATCACGAACTGCGAACGCGTCATCGCGTTGGACGGCTCGAAGGTCGTGGGGGTCTTGCCGTTGAAGAGTCCGGAGCCTACTACCTTATTGATATAAGCGTAGGCCCAGTGGGAAGTGGGAACATCCGTAAAGCGCTCTGCTCCGCCGCTCTGGACTGTGATTCTGTTGTCTCTCGCCACTGCGAAGTTACACAGTGACATCAGCAATGCAAAGACCAGAAACAGCGAAGCAATCCTGTTTTTCATGCACATTTCCTCCTTTATGAAGATTTGCCGAAAATTCCGGCGGACGCTGTGCCGAAGTTCCGGACGCATGAAATCCGGGTTACACGGGATGCGCGCCACGCAATCCGCCGCTTGTCCCATACCGTTGACCGTATCCGCCGCGTAAGGCTCACAGGTTCGCAGAGGTTCGCGGAATAGGGGAATCCGGTATGAGTTTCCTTATTATAATCCGGCAATCGGGAAAAATCAAGAGGTTCCACAGATTTTTCGGGCCATTCGGGTATTTTTAAGGAATCTGTAACAGGTAAATTTTACCAATTTTTCCAGAGGCGGGAAAGCGGGGAAAATGCCGGAATTTCGCCGTAAAACCGCCCGATTTGCCCGCGTTCGCCGCCGTTACGCGCCGCAATGCCCGTTTCAGGGACTGGAAGGCGTTTCCAGATTGACATTCCGACGAATCGCCGCTTCCAGCTCCTCCACGCTGTCAGCCAGCGTTTCCGGCGACGCCGCCTCCAGCGACGCCCGCGGACGGTAGCCCCATGTCACCGCGCAGACCGTCAGCCCGGCGTTATGCCCCGTGCGCACGTCCGTGGCGCTGTCGCCGACGTAGAGCGTGGCGGAACGTTCCGCGCCTAACGCCGCTAAAATGCCGTTGACGCCCGTCGGGTCGGGTTTGGTGGGAATCCCCGCCTTTTTGCCCTGTACCCAAGCGAACACGCCCGGGAAAAACTTGTCCATCAAGACCGTTGTAAACTCGTCGGCCTTGTTGGAGTAGACCGCCATTTGTACGCCGTCGGCCTTTAAGCGCGTCAGCAGTTCCGGGACGCCCGGAAACGGCTTTGTCGTGTCCATGCTGTGCGCCGCGTAATAGGCGTTGAAACGGCGCAACGTCTCCGCGATTTGCGCGTCGTTCCGCGCCTCCAGCGGCGAGAATTGCGACATCAGATTCAGCATGCCATGTCCCACCATCGGCTTAAACGCGTCCGTCGAATGTTCCGGCCAGCCGTACTCCCGGCAGACGTGATTCCCCGCCGCCGCCAAATCCCCTATCGTGTCCAACAGGGTGCCGTCCAAGTCAAAAATCACCGTTCGATACATTTTACACCGCCTTAATAATACTATCCGCCGCCCGAAACCGGACGACGGACGCTGATTTCCTATTACAACGCGCATTCCCGGGGGCCGTTGCGCGTCAGTATCACGCTCTCGCGGTATCCCGCCGCTTTCGCCGCCTCTATCGCCGCGTCGTAGCCGTACAGAATCGTTTTGGGACTGTGCGTGTCCGCCGTGATGATGATTTTGCCGCCCATGCCGCGCCATTCCTTTAATATAAAGGGCGCCGGATACGGCGTCGTGCGCCAGCCGCGTGACATCGCCCCGGTATTGACTTCCAACAGCGTCGCGGACGCGTCCGCCGTATGCAACGCCTCCAACGCCGCCCGACGATACCGCGGCGACGCCTCATCGAAATACGCTTCGCGCTCGCTGTACTTCGTCACAAGGTCGATATGCCCCAGAATCGTCGGCTTCCGCGCCGCCATCGCCGCGACGCCCTTGTAGTACGCCTCAACCATGGCCAGCGCGTCGCCGCTGAACGCCTTGTCCCGGCACTCCGTGAACACCTCCGGCGACGCGTCTACCGCGTAATAGCCGCCTTCCGCGTCCCGTACCGCGTGGACACTGCCTATCCAATAATCGTAGCCTTCCGGCTCGCCCTCCGTCCAACTGTCCCACTCAATCCCGAGCAGAATTTCCATGCGTCCGGCGTACTCCTCCCGCAAATCGAGAACTTTCTGACGATATTCCGACGTGTCCGGCGGGAGATTATAGCCAAAATCGGCGGGATTCGGGGAAAAACTGTGGCCCGAAAAGCCGTAGTACTTCACCCCCGCCGCATACGCCGCCGCCGCCATTTCCTCCGGCGTCCCGGCGCCGTCGCATAGCGTCGTGTGCGTGTGTATCGAACAGCGGTAGGGCGTCAGCGTTTCCGTACTCATTGCATACGCTCCTGTTTCACCTTACGGTCAATGACATGACGCTTTTCCAGTTCCCGCGTCACGTCCTCTATCGTGATTCCGCTTTGCACCATCAGCACGAACGTGTGATAGAGCAAATCCGCGATTTCGTACACCGTCTCTTCGCGGTCTTCCTTCCGGCCCGCGATGATGACTTCCGTGCACTCCTCGCCGACTTTTTTCAGTATCTTGTCAAGGCCCTTCTCAAACAGGTACGTCGTGTAACTGCCTTCCTTCGGCGTCGTCTTGCGGCCTTGAATCAGCTTGTACAGGCCCTCATAGCTGAACTGTTTCAGCTCATCGGACAAATACAGCGTATTGAAAAAACAGCTCTCCGCGCCCGTATGGCAAGCCGGGCCGTCCTTCACGACTTCCACGACTAACGCGTCATGGTCGCAGTCCGCCGTTATCGACACGACGTGTTGAATATTGCCCGACGTTTCGCCCTTGCGCCATAACGCCTGACGGCTCCGGCTCCAGAAGCACGTGCGCCGCTCGTCAATCGTAATGGCAAGGCTTTCGGCGTTCATATAGGCCAGCGTCAAGACTTCCTTCGTGTAGTGGTCCTGCACGATTGCGGGTATCAGTCCGCGCTCGTCAAATTTCAGTTCCATGCGCCCTCCGTTTCCTTCTCAAAAACCAAGTCCATATCCTTGATTTTGCCGTAGCCGTCCATGACCGCCGGGATAAAGCCGACATAACGCCAGCCTTTGGCGGCGCGCTCGTCGATAATCCGCCTGTGCTCCTCCGAACGCGCCCCTCCGAACCTTGCAATATGGACGCTGACATATTCGTACTTTTTCACGCCGTATTCCTCCGTCACAGGCGCATTTCCACGCCCTTTTCGCGCAGATAACGCTTTAACGCTTTGATGTCAACCTGTCTGCTGTGGAAAATCGACGCCGCCAGACCCGCGTCTATCCCCGGGTGCGTGAACAGTTCCGCGAAATGCTCCATATTCCCCGCGCCGCCGCTTGCGATAATCGGTACGCTGACTCTCGCCGCCAGCGCGTCCAGCATTTCCAAGTCAAAGCCTTGCTTGACGCCGTCCGTGTCAATAGAGTTCAGCACAATCTCCCCGGCGCCGTCGCCGACGCCGCGTTCCGCCCATTCCAGCGCGTCAAGGCCCGTATCCTCACGGCCTCCCTTTGCGAATACGCGGAACTGTCCGTTGACGCGCTTTACATCCATCGACAGCACAACGCACTGGTCGCCGTACTTCTTCGCCGCCGCGCCTATCAACGCCGGATTCGCTATCGCGCCCGAGTTCACGCTGACTTTATCCGCGCCGCATTTCAGAACGCGGTCGAAATCGTCCACCGTATTGATTCCGCCGCCCACCGTCAGCGGAATGAACACTTCCGACGCCGTGCGGCGCAAGATGTCCGTGAACAGCTTCCGGCCTTCCGCCGACGCCGTGATGTCATAGAACACCAGTTCGTCCGCGCCGGAGTCGTTGTAATAGCGCGCCAGTTCCACCGGGTCGGAAATGTCGCGCAGGCCTGTAAAGTTTGTTCCCTTCACTACGCGCCCGTCTCTTACGTCCAAGCATGGTATAATGCGCTTCGCTAACACGTCCACGCCTCCTTCATGACTTCCTTGAGGTCTAATTTCCCCGTGTAGAGCGCCTTTCCCAGAATCGCCGCATACGCGCCCATGTCGCGCAGTGTCCGTAATTCCTCCACGCTTCCCACGCCGCCCGACGCTGTCACGCGCAAGCCCGGAATCTTGACCAGTTCGCGGTAGAGTTCCAAATTCGTCCCGCGCTCGGCCCCGTCGCGGCTGATGTCCGTGTAAATCACGTCGCGGATACCGTTTTCCGTCAGACGCTTGCAGAAGTCCGGCCCGCGCTCCTCGGAAAGCTCCTTCCAGCCGCTCACCGCCAAGTAACCGTTGCGCGTGTCCACGCCTACCGCGATTTTGTCGCCGTAAATTTGGCCCATCCGCGCCGTAAAGTCAAAATCCTTGACCGCTATCGTACCCAGCACGCAACGGTTCACGCCGCAGTCCAGATACTGCCGTATGCGCTCTTCCGTCCGGATTCCGCCGCCGACTTCCATGTAAAAGCCGCCGAGTTTCGCCAAGGCTTCTATCGTGCGGAAATTCGCCGTCGTACCGTCCCGCGCCCCGTCCAAGTCCACCACGTGCAGACAGCGCGCCCCAGCGTCCGCGAATCCCCGCGCTACGTCCACGGGGTTCGCGTTGTAGACCGTCTTCCGCTCGTAGTCGCCCTGATACAGCCGTACCGCCTGACCGTCAATCAGGTCAATCGCCGGAAATATCCGCAGTTTGTTTTCCGTCATTGTCCCGCTCCTTATCCTTTAAATAGGGTTGCGCCGTCGTCCCGCGCCTTATCCTGTAAATACGGTTTCGTTGTCGTCCGGCCCCGTATCCCGTAAACACGGTTCCGTTGTTGTTCCGACGCTTATCGTATAAATACGATTGCGTTATCATTCGCGTCTTATCACGCAAATATGATTGCGCTATGATTCCGTCACAGTTCGACAAACGCCCGCAAGATTCTAAGGCCCGTATCGCCGGATTTCTCCGGGTGGAATTGCGTCCCGTACACCAGCCCGCGCCGTACCGCGCCCGTTACGCTGACGTTGCCGTATTGCGATACGCCTATCGTATGTTCCGCGCAGTCCTTCGCGTAAAAGCTGTGCACGTAATACACGTACTCGCCGTTCCGGATGTGACGGAAAATCGGGTCGTCGCGCAGTTCCAGACTGTTCCAGCCCATATGCGGCACTTTTAAGCTCTTGTCGGATAAGTCGGCGCGCAAATCGCACACCCGCCCCGGAATCAGTCCCAAGCCCTTATGCGGCCCGTATTCCTCGCTTTCGTCGAACAGAAGTTGCATGCCTAAGCAGATACCTAAAAACGGTTTCCGCTCCGCCTCCCGCTTTAAGACGGGTATCAGGCCCGTGGCGGTGAGTTTGTCCATGGCGTCGCCGAACGCGCCCACGCCCGGAAGGATAATGCGTTCCGCCGCCTCAATCCGCGCCGGGTCACGCGTAATTTCCGTCTCCGCGCCTATCGAACGGAAACTGCACGCTAAGGAAAATAAATTTCCGACGCCGTAGTCAATAATCGCAATCAAATTTTCTCCCCCTTTCCGTTTTTCGTGAAAAGGCTTTATCATAACGCTATAATAACCGCAAGAAAGCGTTCTCATAATGCGATGATAAGCCTAAGAAAGCGTTATTACAAGGCGCCTTTTGTACTCGGTATCTCGTCGCGGTGACGCGGGTCCATGTCCACGGCCATACGCAACGCCCGCCCCGCGCCCTTGAATACCGCCTCCAAAATGTGATGCGTATTCTCGCCGGACATCTGACGGATGTGCAACGCGCAGGGACAGTTTCGCACGAATCCAAGCCAAAATTCCTTAGCAAGTTCCGTATCGAAATCGCCCACTTTCGCCGCCGGCAAATCCACGGCCCAGACTAAGCAGTCGCGCCCGGACAAGTCCACGGCGCATAAGACTAACGTTTCGTCCATCGGCAACAGGAACTGCCCGTACCGGATGATTCCGCGCTTGTCGCCTAACGCTTTTGTAAAGGCTTGCCCCATTACAATTCCTATATCTTCGGTCGTGTGATGATAATCGACTTGCGTGTCGCCGTGACAGGTCAGCGTGATGTCAAAGTCGCCGTGGCGCGTGAACAGCTCTAACATATGGTCGAGAAAGCCGCAACCCGTCTGAATGTCGCTCCGGCCCGTTCCGTCCAGATTCAGCGACAGTTTGATTTGCGTCTCTTTCGTGTCACGCGTGATTTCCGCCGTCCGCTTTTGTTCCATGCGATTCCCTCCCGAATTTCCGCTTCCGCCGATAACCTTATCAGTTCTTTCAGGCTTCCAACAGCGATTTACAGTTACGTTACGCTTCGGCCAGCAGTTCCCGCAGACGTTCCAGCAGTATCCGCATTTGCTCGCCGGAACCTATCGTAATGCGCAGATAGTCCCGCAGACGCGGCGCGTCAAACCAGCGCACCAGTACGCCGCGCTCCTTCAGGCCGCGATAAACCGCCTCGCCGGATAAGCGGTCGCTTTTGGCAAAGACAAAGTTCGCCTTCGACGGCAACACCGTAAAGCCGATTTTCGTCAGCGCCGCCGTCGTCCAGTCACGGTTCGCCCGTATCACTTCCGTACAGGCCGCCAGATACGCAACGTCTTTCACCGCCGCCGCGCCCGCCAGTAACGATAAGCGGTTGACGTTGTAGGGGTGGAAGCTGTACTTGACGCGGTTCAACGCCGCAATCAGTCCCGGCGCGCCGATAGCAAAGCCAACGCGCCCGCCCGCTAATGAACGGCTTTTCGAAAACGTCTGCACGACCAACAAGTTTTCGTAGTTCGCCGTCAGCGGTACGCAACTATCCGCGCCAAAATCAACGTAGGCCTCGTCAATGACTACGACGCGTTCCGGATTCGCTTTCAAGAGGCGTTCCACGTCGCTGACCGGAATCGCCATGCCCGTGGGCGCG
>JAFSOM010000112.1 GCA_017447005.1 Oscillibacter sp. | reverse complement strand
GTCACGGGGCCGTCGTTGACCGATTCCACGTCCATTTCCGCGCCAAATTCGCCATGTTCCACACGGAAACCTTTCTCCCGGCAACAGTCCATGAAATATTCATAGAGCGGTTCCGCAATTTCCGGCTTGGCCGCCCGGGAAAATCCCGGACGCCGCGACGAGGTATCCGCGTACAAAGTGAACTGCGACACCACAAGCAGACTTCCGCCCGCCTGCGCTAAGTTAAGATTCATTTTGCCGTTCTCGTCCTCGAACACCCGCAAGTTACAGATTTTCTCCGACAGTTTCCGCGCCGTCTCCGGCGTATCCTCCGGGCCGACGCCTAACAGTATCAGATACCCCGACGCAATCGCGCCGACGGTCTCCCCGGCAATCCGTACCGACGCGCTCTTGACCCGCGTCACCACTGCCCGCATGATTTCCGCTCCCTTCCGCTTTACTTCGCCGGACGCGTCACATGTAATACGCCGGAAATTTGATTCACTTTCCGCATGATACGGTCAATTTCCGCCTTGTCCTTGACGCGCAGTTCCAGACGGCACAGCGCTAAACCTTCATCCGTGGCCTGCAAGTGAATCCCGCGCACGACGGCGGTCGTATCCGCCAGCGCCGAGGCGATGTCCAGCGCCAGTTTCGGACGGTCACGACAGACCGCCTCCACCGCCGTCGGGTAATTTTCGTTCAGCTCCGCGCCCCACGAGACCTTGACCCAGCGTTCCGGGGACAGCGCCACCCGTTCCGGCGCCGCGTTCGGACAGTCCGCCCGATGTACCGATACCCCGTAACCCTTGGTAATAAAGCCCTTGATGTCGTCCCCCGGTACGGGCGTACAGCAACGCGCAAACTTCACAAGACAGTTGTTCAGTCCGCCGACGACAATGCCCTGTTCGCTCTTGGCGGGTTCGGACGGCGCCGTCGGCGTATGTTCCGGCTGTTCCTCCGCCAACGCCTCGACGCGCTGTCGCTTCTCGACGCGCCGCCGCTCGTTCTCCACGCGCATGGCCGCTTTGTGCGCCGTGAACGCGCCGTAGCCAATCGCCGCGTAGAGGTCCTCCAGATTCTTGTAGGCCGTATTGCGTAATAAAATTTCCTGCATTTCCGGCGCGGTCGCGTCCTTCAGCTTGATGTTGAATCGCTTCAACTCCTCCTCGAACGCCTGACGCCCGTTGATGATGTTCTCGTCGCGCTTCTCCTTGCGGAACCACTGCCGGATTTTGCTCCGCGCCTGATTCGATTTAGCGAACTGCAACCAGTTGCGGCTCGGCCCCTTTGAGGTCGGCGACGTTCTGATTTCCACCCGGTCGCCGTTCTTTAGCTGATACTCCAACGGTACGATATTCCCGTTGACCGTGGCGCTGACCATCTGGTTTCCCACGCCGGAGTGTATCGCGTAGGCGAAATCGACGGGCGTCGCCCCCGCCGGAAGGCTTAACACCTCTCCTTTCGGCGTGAACACAAACACCTTATCGTCAAACAGGTCGAACTTTAACGAGTGTATGAACTCCTCCGGCTCCGCGCCGTCCTGATTCTCCAACAGACGCTGTACCCACTGGTAATGTTCGTCATAGCGTTCGTTCGGCCCCATTTTGACGCCGTTCTGCTCCTGCTTGTACTTCCAGTGCGCCGCGACGCCAAATTCCGCTATCTGGTGCATTTCCTTCGTCCGGATTTGTATCTCGAACGGGTACCCATGCGAACCCATGACAATGGTGTGCAAAGACTGATAACCGTTCGGCTTCGGATTGCCGATATAGTCCTTGAAATGTCCCAGAATCGGCTTATAGAAATCGTGAATCAGTCCTAAGACGTGGTAGCAGTCGCCCACGGTATTGACGACCACCCGGTACGCGAACAGGTCGAAAATGTCGTCTATCGCCCGGTTCTGCATAATCGTCTTACGGTAAATGGAATAGGGGTGCTTCATGCGTCCGAACACTTCGTTGTCAATGTTCTGTTCGGACAGATAATCGTGAATCTGTTCGGCGGTTTTCCGCATTTGCTCTTCGTACCAAGTCCGCTGTCGCTCCGTGCGCTGCATGATTTCTTCATAGGCGATAGGGTCAAGGTACTTCAAGGACAAATCCTCTAACTCCGACTTCACGCGCCGGATTCCCAAGCGGTACGAAATCGGCACGTAAATTTCCATCGTCTCCAAGGACTTCTGACGCTGTTTCGCGGGCGGCTGAAACTCCATCGTGCGCATATTGTGCAGACGGTCGCAAATCTTGATAAGAATCACCCGGATGTCCTGATTCATCGCCATGAGCATTTTCCGGAAGTTCTCCATTTGCTCGTCTTCCACGGTGTCGTAATTAATCCGCGTCAGTTTGCTGACGCCCTCCACAAGGTCGGCTACCGTATCGCCGAATTTCTCCGCAACCTCTTCATGCGTGGCGGGGGTATCCTCTATCACGTCGTGCAGTAACGCCGCCGCAATGGATTCGGAATCCAGCCGCAACTCCGCGATAATCTGCGCCACCGCCACGGGATGAATAATGTACGGCTCGCCGCTCTTGCGTAACTGTCCCCGGTGCGCCTTCTCCGCGAACTCATACGCGCCGCGAATCAATCCGAAATCCGCCTGCGGATTGTAGTCCCGTATCGTCGATTCCAGACGCTCGTACCGCTCTTCCAGCGATAAGGGCGATACGGACGGCGCCTTGTCCGGGGTTTTGGGCGCCTCGCGTTCTTCCAACTCCTTCTTTACGTCTACAGCTCCGTCCGTCATGGAAATCAACCTCACTCTCTATCGGATTTCAGCCGCGCCAGATACGGGCAGTCGTCCAGCGACACTTTCCCGTTACGCGGCAACATAGCGATTATCATACGGTCTCCGCGCTCCGTGACGCGAATCAGGCCGCGCTCCTCGAAAACCGTCAGGGCCAGCGCCGCCCGTAAAAAGCCCTCACATCCGCCAATCTCCGCCGCCAAATCCCGGAAACAGGGCAGCGTGTCCGTTTCAATTTGCGTATCGGCTTTGTCGCGGCGCTTGCGTCGGAATACGCGCTCCAAGGCCCGCCAACAGTCCGCGAATTGTTCCCGCGACGCGCTCAAACGCTGTATTTCCTGCGGCGTCAGCTTGTCGCCGTCGGTCAGACGGTTCAGCAAATCCAAAGATTCCTGCTCTCCCCGGCTCGCGCACAGGGAAGGCCGTATGTCAATCAACTGCAACTGCACGGTCGTGACGCCGCGGAATGTGTTCGGTTGGAGATAAAACGCGGCGTCTACGCGCATGTCGGCGCGGATTCCGCATTCCTCCTCCGTGACGGAAAAGAATATCCCGTCAAACCGCGCCGTGCCCCGGGAGAGGCGGAATTTCGTATGCCGTCCCTGTCCGACGCTCTGCACGCTCTCCGCCGCCGCGCCCATCAGCGCGAATACCGGACGCGGATTGCCCGCCCCGTACGGCTCCAAACGGTCAAGCTGTCGTACCTGCTCTAACGTCGCCTCGCCCGGGACGTTTATCACCGCGTCGATACGCAAGGCCGCCTCGCACGGCTCCGCGCCGAATTTCTCGCGCACAATGTCATTCATCCGCGCCCGGAACGCGTCGAGATTCTCGGCCCGTATCGTAAAGCCCGCCGCCAGCGCGTGACCGCCGAACCCTTCCAGCAAATCCGCGCACGATTCCAGCGCCGTGAACAGGTTGAACCCGCCGCAAGTCCGGCACGAACCCTTGCCCATGCCGTCGCGGAACTGTATCATAAAGCTCGGACAGCCGTATTTTTCCGTCAGCCTTGACGCCACAATCCCGACTACCCCTTGGTGCCAGTCCTGACTTGACAGTACCAGCGCGTTTCGCTGATTCTCCGGCAACCGCGCTATCTGCGTTTCGGCGTCGGCGAAAATCGTCTGCTCCACCGTCTGCCGCTCCCGGTTGAGCGCGCATAAGGTTTTCGCCAGCTCCTCCGCCCGCGCCGGGTCGCGGCACTCCAACAGGTCTACGGCTAAGTCCACCTGTCCCATACGTCCGGCGGCGTTAATGCGCGGCGCCAAGATAAAGCCGATTTGCGTGGACGTGACCGGCTTTTCCCATAAGCCCACTTCCCGACATAGCGCGTGGACGCCCGGGAAATCCGTATGGGGCAACGCCTCCATGCCGCAGGAAACAATGGTACGGTTTTCGCCCTCCATGCGCATGACATCCGCAATCGTGCCAATGGCCGCCAGCGTACAGTAACGGGCAAACAGTTCATCGGCGCGGGCCTCTCCGCCTAACGCCATGACCAGCTTTAACGCCACGCCTACCCCCGCCAGATACTTGAACGGGTACGGGCAATCGGGCCTGTGGGGGTCCACGACCGCAACCGCCTTCGGCAACGTCTCCTTGCACTCGTGATGGTCCGTCACCACCACGTCCAAGCCTATCGAGTTGGCGTAATCCACCTCCTCATTGCCCGTAATGCCGCAGTCCACGGAAATCATGAGCGACGCGCCGCGCTCCCGCAACTTTCCGACGGCTTCCGAGGACAGGCCGTAACCGTCCTCAATGCGCCGCGGGATGTGCCGCAGACAGTTCACGCCGCAACGCTTCAAATAGTCCGTCAGCAGTATCGTGGAAGTGATTCCGTCCACGTCATAGTCTCCGAATACCGCGACGGTTTCCCCGTCCCGAATCGCGTCCCGAATGCGCGTCACCGCCTTGTCCATGTCCTTCATGAGCAGGGGAGACAGGGACAATCGTTTTTCCTCCGCCAACGCCGCCCGCGCCTCTTCCGGCGTATGAATCCCCCGCGCCGCCAGCGCCGCCGACAACAGCGACGCGTACCCGGCTTTCCGTAACGCCGCCACCGCCGCCGGGTCTGACGCGGCGACTTCCCATCTTTTGAACTTCACAGCCTGCCCCCTTTCCGCGCCCGATACGATAATATTTTATTATATCACAAAAAAGCCGCAACGTAAAGTATCAATCCCGATAAGTTCCGCGCCCGGAAACGCTCTTACGCGAAAAGTTTCGTCAATTTGACGAAAGATTCCGCCGGAATCGACCGAAAGCCCTGTCCGGCGCCTTGCCATATCGCCAAAAAAGTGATATAATGCCGGAAAGCGGCGTCCCGACGCTTACGGAATCCCCGGAATATGCGCGGTTGCGAATGCGTCCCCCTCTAAATCCCAATGTCATTCACTTTATGCGTAACCCCCCTAAATCCCCCCTTTCAGGGGGGACTTACCGGACTTGAAAGCGCTTTCAAGACCAGTTCCCCCGCCCCTGAAAGGGGAGGGGGACAGGGGGAGGGGGTTTCGAGCGTCAACCGCGCCGTTTGAATCCCCGCTCCGCTTTGTGAGGTGACATCCTATGGAACAATACCGCTATTGTTCAGTTCGTCCGAAAGACGCGGAAAAACTGTATTTTTATATTTCCGACATGGACATTTCCGTCAACACTTACGCGCTCGTCCCGTTCGGCTACCGCAACCGTCTGCGCAAGGGCATTGTGGAATCCGTCGGACTTTATACGGAGGAAAACGCGCCGTTTCCCGTCTGGAAAACCAAGCATATCCTCCGCACGCTGACCGCAGAGGAGTATTACGCCGACGAGGACGACGAATGGAATCATTACGCCGAAACTTTCGCCGACGATATTGAGGAGCTGTCCAATTATCTTGCCGACGAAAACTATGACGCCGTGTTCGAGTGGGCCTGTCAACATCATCACTGTATCCGATTCCCCGACATCATGGAAACCGTCGTGCAGTGCTACCGGCTCTGTATCGACCGCGGCAACGCCGCCGCCGCGCTCAACCTCGGCACGATGTACTATAGCGGAACCTATCTTCCGCAGAACTTCAAACAGGCCGCGAAACTCTATGAAATCGCCGCCGCCGCGGGAGAGCGCCGCGCCATCTGTAACCTCGGCTACTGCTATTACTACGGACGCCATCAGCCCGTGGACTACGCCCGCGCCTACCATTACTATCACCTCGGCGCGATTCTCCATAACGACCCCAACTGCCTCTATAAGCTCGGAGATATGTATTTGGGCGGAAAATATGTGAAACGGAACGAGAAATACGCGGTAAGACTGTATTTCCGCGCCCTCAACGCCGCCAATCTGCCCGACACCGACGACTTCTGCCGCCCCGATATTATGATGAGAATCGGCGAGTTGTTTCTGGACGGTATCGGCGTGGAACGCAGTCCGCAAAAGGCGCTCGACTGCCTTATGCAAGCGTTGTCCGGGTTCTATGAGCGCCGCAAAACCGACCCGTTCGTGTCCGGCCTGATTGAGCGCACGAAAGAAAAAATACAGGAGGCGCAAGAGGCGCTGGACGAGGAGGTTTTATAACAAGCCCGCGATTTTGTGCAAAACGACGAAACCGTTACTTTCCGCTTTTCCGGGCGCGGCTTCCACAATTTAGCAACCCTCCGACGCGAAACGCCGCGCCAGAGGGTTTTCGTTATCCGCGTTACCGCTCCGGTTCGACAGTCTCCCAGACCGTTTTCGCCGACGCCGCAAGCCCCGCAAGCCCTTGTATCTCCGACGGAATGATAATCTTCGTCGCCTTGCCGTCCGCCAGCTTCGCCATCGCTTCCAGCGCCTTCAGCTTTACTACTTGGTCGTTCGGCGCGGACTCGTTCAACAGTTTCAGCGAATCCGCCAGCGCTTGCTGTACCTTCATAATCGCCTGCGCTTCGGCTTCGGCTTCCAGAATCCGCGCTTCGCGCTGTCCTTCCGCCTGCAGAATCGCCGCCTGCTTTTCCGCGTCCGCCCGTAAAATCGCCGACTGCTT
>JAFSOM010000111.1 GCA_017447005.1 Oscillibacter sp. | reverse complement strand
AGCTATAACGAGTTCGCTGTCGCCGACGCGATTTATAACTTCCTCACCCAAAACTCTGAAAAGGCCCTCAAAGGCTCCCGCAGTTTCATGACCTTCACCACCACGCTGTTGATGAAAAAGGTTCCGCGCCTGTTCGCGCCGTCCGACCTCGTCATACAAATCGACGACAGCGTGATTATCCACCCGCTGGCCATGCACTTTGTACAGCAGTACAAACGGGAAGGCTATCAAATCGCCGTCAACGAGTTCCAGTTCGCCCCGCGCTACCTCGATATTCTCGACTCTATCGACTATCTCCGCCTGAACATGCGCGGCCTGAGCGATGAAAGCCTACACAATATCACCGAAATTGCGCACAATATGGGCAAGCGCTGTATCGCCACGGAGATTGACAGCGAATTGTTGTATCAAAAGGCGCTCGCCGCGAACGTCCACGCGCTGGAAGGGCCGTTCGTCGCGGAACGTCTGGCGACGAAAGCCCACGGGAGCGGCTATC
The DNA here is from genome assembly GCA_017447005.1 of Oscillibacter sp. Taxonomy (GTDB): domain Bacteria; phylum Bacillota; class Clostridia; order Oscillospirales; family Oscillospiraceae; genus Oscillibacter. The sequence goes on along the minus strand of JAFSOM010000111.1, from coordinate 3,332 downwards.
TGCAAAGCAGTTTCTTCCGGCTGATGGTCGCCGTCACGCGGGACGAGCCGAATATGGCGGAAATTGAGCAAATTATCTCCGCCGACGCCTCCCTGACCTACGCCCTGTTACGCGTCGCCAACTCCGTACAGTACGCCACGCGCAACCGTACCACGTCCGTGCAACAGGCCATTATGAAACTCGGCGTGGGGCAGTTGAAGCAGTGGATTTACCTCTTGAGCGCGGGCAGCGGCAGTAACGGCGGCCTTGACCCGTTCTTTGAGGAGTTCCTGAAGCTCTCCCTCATCCGCGCCAATTTCTGCAGTGACATCATGAACTATACGCGGGTCGTGCCGCTGTCCAGAGGGGAAGCGTACCTTATGGGCATGTTCTCCACGTTGCATTTCCTCATCGACGCGCCGTTACAGGATATTCTCGCGGAATTGCCTATCGCCGACGAAATCAAAAACGCGTTGCTGTACCGGAAAGGCGCGTCCGGCGCGCTCTACCAGCTCGTGTTGAGCTATGAGAACGCCGATTGGAACGCCGTCAACAAACTCGCCGCGCAGTTGCAGATTCCCGCCGGGATTCTGACGGGCGTCTACTTTGAGGCCATGGAATCCGCCGACAACCTCTGGAACAGCATGAAGGAAATGGACCAGCGATAACCGGAACAGCGTCAGGGCGCGTGGCTTTCATGCGCCCTGCTTTCTTTTCGCGCCCCCTCTGTCACTTCGTGAGATTCTCCCAGCAAAAGGGGGCGAAATCGGCGTATCATCATTGACAGGAGGCCCCGCATGAATAAAAAGTACGTCCTGGCCCTTGACCAAGGCACGACCAGTAGCCGTTGCATTCTCTTCGACCACGCGCAGAATATGGTATCCGTGGCCCAACGCGAATTTACGCAACATTACCCCCGCCCCGGCTGGGTGGAGCATGACCCCATGGAAATTTACTCGTCGCAGTACGGCGTACTGCATGAAGTCCTCGCGCAAAGCGGCGTTGACCCCAACGAAATCGCCGCTATCGGAATCACCAATCAGCGCGAAACTACCATCCTATGGGAGCGCGATACCGGGAAACCCGTCTGCAACGCCATCGTGTGGCAATGCCGCCGTACCGCGCCGCAATGCGAAGCGCTCATGCGCGACGCCGCCTTTGTCGAGTACGTCCGCGACCGTACCGGGCTACTGATTGACGCGTATTTCTCCGCGACGAAAATACAGTGGATTTTGGACAACGTCCCCGGAGCGCGGGAGAAGGCCGAACGCGGGCAACTCTTATTCGGTACCGTGGATACGTGGCTTGTCTGGAAGCTGACGGGCGGCGCCGTACACGTCACCGACTATACAAACGCAAGCCGTACCATGCTTTATGACATCGAAAATCTCCGCTGGGACGAGAAAATCTGCGAACGTCTGCGCATTCCCATGTCGATACTCCCGGAAGTCCGCCCGTCCAGCGAGGTCTACGGCGTCGTAAATCTGCAAGGCGCGGAAATTCCTATCGCCGGAATCGCCGGAGACCAGCAGGCCGCCTTGTTCGGTCAAGCGTGCTTTGAGGAAGGACAGGCGAAAAATACCTACGGCACGGGCTGTTTCCTCCTCATGAATACCGGAAGCCGCCGCGTCCGGAGCGAGCGCGGATTACTGACGACTATCGCGGCGTGTCCCGGCGGCGGGATTCAGTACGCCTTGGAGGGCAGCGTATTCATCGGCGGCGCGGCGGTACAGTGGCTCCGCGACGAACTGCACTTCATCCACGACGCCGCCGATACGGAGTACTTCGCGCAGAAAGTCCCCGACAGCGGCGGCGTGTACGTCGTGCCCGCCTTTACGGGTCTCGGCGCGCCTTATTGGGATATGTACGCCCGGGGCGTCATCGTAGGGCTGACCCGTGGCGCCGGACGGAATCACATCATCCGCGCTACGCTGGAGTCCATCGCCTACCAGACCGCCGACGTGCTCCACGCCATGGAACAGGATACCGGAACGCGACTGCGCGAACTGCGCGTGGACGGCGGCGCGTCGGCGAACCGTTTTCTCATGCAGTTTCAGTCGGACATCATCGGGCGCGAGATTCTGCGGCCCCGCGTACAGGAGACGACCGCGTTAGGCGCCGCCTGTCTGGCCGGATTAGCCGTCGGATTCTGGCGCGACCGCGACGACGTACAGCGCTATTGGGCCGTGGACGCCGCGTATCATCCCGAAATGCCGTCCGACAGACGCGATACGCTCCGGCGCGGCTGGCAGAAGGCCGTAACCCGCGCCATGTCGTGGGATGAGGACGCGTAAAGGCGGCGTCACGGCAAAGAACGCTAGGCGGATACGTCTCCCTGCGACAAACAAACAACGGTCTCGACGTGCCTAGTACCGGGGAACATATCGACGGGGACGGCGCGGCGGACGGCGTAGCCATACGCGGCGAACAGTTTCACGTCCCGCGCCAGCGTGCCCGGGTCGCAGGAGACGTAAACAACGCGTGACGGCGCCATCGACGCGACAGCCGCGATACCGTCAGGCGTCAGCCCTTTACGCGGCGGGTCGACGGTGACGACATCCGGGCGCAAGCCGTCAGCGTTGACAAGCCGCGCCAGTTCCGACGCGTCCGCGCAGATAAATTCCGCGTTTGTCAGACCGTTACGCGACGCGTTTTCTTTGGCGTCCGCCACGGCCCGTTCCACAATCTCCGCCCCGATAACGCGCCCCGCCCATAACGCGCAACTTAACGTGATTGTCCCAATACCGCAGTATAAGTCCAATACGGTTTCGTTAGCGTTGAGGGCGGCGCAGTCCAGCGCAAGGGCGTAAAGTTTCTCCGTCTGTGCCGCGTTGACCTGATAGAACGACGGCAACGATAACTTGAACGATAACTCCCGCATACCGTCGGGCGCGGGCACGCGTAAGGCGTCGTAGAGAAAATTTTGCCCCCAAATCGTGCGGTAACGCGGCCCCAGTATGACGTTATCGCGGCGCGTGTTTACGTTGAGCGCGACGCCGAGCGTCTCCGGGACTTTTTGCAAAACCGTTCCGACGAGTTCCGGCTCTTTCGGCAAGGTCTTTCCGTTCGCCACGATACAGCACAAGCTCTCCCCGCGACGGTTCACGCGCACATAGACGTGCCGAATCAGGCCCTTTCCGGTACGCTCATCGTAACCGGGCACGCGATAGCGCGTCATCCAGTCGCGCACGGCGTCGGCGGTACGGTTCGCCGCCGACGGTTGGAGTAAGCATTCGCGCACGTCCACGACCTCATGACTTCCGGCGCGGTAAAAGCCAATCGCGCCCGACGCGCTCACCGGATCCTGACATTTCCCGCGGGAGCATACCGGCTGTTCGGCGCCGAGAACGGGT
>JAFSOM010000110.1 GCA_017447005.1 Oscillibacter sp. | reverse complement strand
TCATGAGGTATCTTCCTTCCCCCGGAACGGGGGAAGGTGTCACGCAGTGACGGATGGGGCAAGTTTTATTTAGCTTAACGCCTATGCCCCCAAGGGGGGAAGGCTTTTTGTCGCAACCCTGCAAAGTTTGATTTTCCCCCCTCTGTCGCCTACGGCGACATCTCCCCCCAAAGGGGGGCGACTTTTTATCGCAACCCCGCAAGGTTTCAAAGATTACGCTATAGGGCTATGCCTTCCCCCGGTAACGGGGGAAGGTGGCGCGCAGCGCCGGATGAGGGCAAGTTTTATAAAGCCGCACAGGGAAGACGCCGCGCAGCGCCGGATAGGGGCGGTTTTGACGCTTGCCCGCGGTTCCTTGCCGCCTTGAACACATTGCGCGGTTTTTATCCCGCCGGAATGCGAATTTTTGTCCGCGAAAACCTTGCAATCCCCGTCGGCATTCTATATAATAGTTCGAGTACGCCGCCCGGACAAAATCCGCGTCCGGAGATTGCAAGCGAGGAGATGAGCGGGAACCATGGAACTGAACGTCGCGGACATCGCCGCCATGATAGGCCGATACCTTCTGTCCATTCAGTTTGTCGGCTATCTGGACATCGCCATAATGGTCTTTGTCCTTTACCGCGTATTATTATTAGTACGCAAGACGCGGGCCGTAAGTCTGTTAAAGGGCTTACTGGTCTTTCTGGCAATTCTGCTGGTTTCCACCGTCTTTCAGCTTCACGGCATCAACTACATCATGAACCGACTGGTGGACTGGGGCGTGCTGGCGCTGATAATCCTGTTTCAGCCGGAGATACGGCGCATTCTCGAACAGATGGGTAGCCGTCGCTTTATGGCAATCCTGACGCCCACGGTCAGCGCCGGACTGATGGAACAGATGATTTCTCAAACCGTGCTGGCCTGTTCGGAGATGAGCCAATCGCGCACGGGCGCGTTGATTGTGTTCGAGCGCGAAATCAACCTTGACGAGTTCGTAAGGAGCGGGACAGTGCTTGACGCGTCCGTGTCGGGCGAACTGCTGAAGAATATCTTCTTTGTCAAGGCGCCGCTTCACGACGGGGCCGTGATTGTGCGCAACGGACGGATACTGGGCGCGGGGTGCGTCCTGCCGTTGAGCAAGAACGTGAACCTGTCGCGGGACTTGGGGACGCGTCACCGGGCGGGAATCGGCATGAGCGAAAATTCCGACGCAGTCGTTGTGATTGTCTCGGAGGAGACCGGCACAATTTCCGTCGCCAACGGCGGTATGCTCAAACGTCACCTCAAGGCCGAAACGCTCGAAAATCTCCTGCGCAACGAGCTTTTGACGGCGGAGGAGTCGGAGCCGAACAAGAACCGCTTCCCGCTGTTCCAATTCCGCAAGCCGAAGGAGGGCGAAACGCATGAGTGAACATACGCCCAAAGACAACCGAATCCTGTACCTGCTCACGGCGCTGGCCTTGGCGCTGGGAATCTGGTTTTTTGTGGACTTGTACGGCAATAATGGGAGCGCGTATCTGGCGACGATGGAGATACGCGACATTCCCATTGAGTATCTCGGCAAGGAGCAACTCGCCGACCGGGGCCTCATGCTCTTGACCGACGGCACGACGGAGAGCGTGGACTTGACCTTTGAGGGGCCGCGCCTGCTCGTCGTACAGCTTGACCGCGCCACCGTCCGTTTGACCGTCGACCTGACCGGAATCACGTCCGCCGGGACGCAGACGCTACGTTATAACCGGGCGTATCTGGACAGTCAGGGCCGCGCCTCGTTGAGCGCGAATCAGAAGTACGCGAAACTGTCCGTCAGCGTGTCGCGCAACAGCGTGGAGAGCGCAAGCGTGAACATCGGCGAAATGAGCCATAAAGAGGTGGACGTGCGCTGTGAGCTAAACGGCAACGTCGCCGACGGATGTTCCGCCGGGGAAATTCAGCTTTCCCAAACCACGATTGACGTACAGGGTCAGGAGGAGGAATTGCAGAACGTCGCCTACGCGAAACTGTCCCTCAATCTGGGAGAGGACGCCATGGAGACCGTCACGCAGTCGTTGACCTGTCAGCTCTACGACAACGCCGACGAACCCGTTGACATGGAGCGGTTCTACCTCAAAACGAAACAAATCACCGCCACGCTTCCGATTTATATGACGAAGGAACTGCCGTTGACCGTAACCTTTATCAGCGGCGGCAAGGTCAGCGAGAGCGATGTCAGCTATACCATCCGCCCGGAGACGGTCACGGTCACGGGGGAGGCGTCCGCGCTCAAAGACGTGGAGGAAATCAACCTGGGCGAAATGAACCTGCTCAACCTGATAGGTTCCGGGTCGCGCACGTTCCACACTTACGCGATTATCGTGCCGGAAGGCTGTACCAACCGGAGCGGCATTTCCACGGCGACGTTAGAGATTAACTTCAAAGACATGGTCACGCGGACGGTCACGACGACGCATTTTCTCCCCGGCGCGGACGTTCCCGCCGGAAAGACCGTCGTGTTTGAGACGGAAAGTTTAGACGTGCTGATTTACGGCCCGTCGCAGTCCGTGCAGAACGTCACCGGGGACGACATTCAGGTTACGCCGAATCTTGACGATTTTCTGTCGGCCAGCGGGAGTTATTCCGTACCCGCGGAAATTACGGTACCCGGTTTCCGTAAAATCGGCGTCAAGGGGAGCTATCAGATACAGGTACAGATTCTCGACGCCGCCTCCGGCGCGTAACGCGAACAAATCAAATCAAGATTCACGGGGACACGGGGCTTTCGCGTCCCCTAAGGAGATTATTATGACGCAAATTGCAACCGTAGAGCGCGTGCTGGACGCCACGCACGCGTTAATTTCCGTACCGCGCAAATCCGCCTGCGCCCATGACTGCGCCGAGTGCGCCGGGTGCGGCGTTACCGGGGCCGCCGTCCGCGCAAAAGCCCTGAATCCCATCGGCGCCGAACCCGGTCAGCAGGTTGTCGTACAGAGCAGTACGCGCCATATGCTGGGCGTCATTGCGATTGTGTACCTCATTCCGGTGGCGCTGTTCCTCGCCGGATACGTCGCCGGACTGCTTATCACGGAGCGCGTCGGCGTACAGTACGCCTTGGCGGTCGGCGGATTCTTCCTCGGCCTCGTCCCCGCGATTCTCTATGACCGACGCTTACGCGCCGTCGGCGGGCTGTCGTTCACCATCACGCGCCTGTTCTGACATGTTCGGCTACGTGCGCCCGCCGCTTGACGGCCTCCCCGACGACGAACGCGACCGCTTCCGACGCGCTTACTGCGGCCTGTGCCATACGTTATCCAAACGCGGCGCGGCGGCGCAGTGGGTTCTCAACTACGACTTTACCCTGCTGGCGATTCTCCTGTCGGATAGCGAACCCGCGACGGAAACGCGCCGTTGCGCCGTTCATCCCCTGCGCCCGCGCCCCTGTTTCGCGTCAACGGACGCCATGGAACTCGCCGCCGATGAAAGCATTATCCTCGCCTATTGGCAACTGCGCGACCACGTGGACGATAACGGCCCCGTAAAGCGTCAACCGTTCCGGGCGGCGTCGGGGATTCTGCGCGACGCGTACCGTCAAGCGGCGGCGGCGCGGCCCGACTTCGACCGCCATACGCAAGCGCAACTGGAGATTCTGCGCGGTCTGGAACGGGACAATTGTCCGTCGCTCGACGCCCCCGCCGACGCGTTCGCCGTCCTCCTGCGCGACGCGGCCCGGGATGTCCAACCCCTGACGCGGCGGCGCGTGCTGGAACAGATTCTCTATCATCTCGGGCGCTGGGTGTATCTGATTGACGCCGCCGACGATTTGCGCAAAGACGCCGTATCCGGGAACTATAACCCCGTCGCCCTGCGCTACGCGCTCTCCGACGGCGTATGGACGGACGCGGCGCGGCGCGAGTTTACGCTGACCCTTGACCATTCCATCCGCGGCATGACGACCGCGTTTGAACTGTGGGACTTCGGCGCGTGGACGCCCTTGTTAGAGCGGATTTTCTACGCCGGACTGTTTCAGGTGGGCCGCTCTGTGCTCGACGGTACGTTCCATCGACGCGGCGCGCACGTCCCGCAGGATACCAATGACGACGAAAGTGAGGCGGATTGATTGAAAGACCCGTATGAAGTGTTAGGCGTCGCCGAAAACGCCGACGACGCGGAAATTAAGAAGGCCTACCGGGAACTTGCCCGGAAATATCATCCCGACAATTATCAGAATAACCCGCTGGCGGACTTGGCGGAAGAGAAGATGAAGGAAATCAACGCCGCCTATGAGGAAATCAACAAGCGTCGGGCGAACGGGCAGAGCGGTCAAAGCGCGTACTACGACACGCGCCGCCCGTCGTCCGCGGGAAGCGCGTACTACGGCGGCGGGACGCTACAGCAAATCCGCCGCGCCATACAGGCCGGAAGTCTGACGGAAGCCGAAGCCCTCTTGAACCAGTACCCCGAGCGCAACGCCGAATGGTATTTTTTGCGCGGCGTCATCCGCTATCAGCGCGGCTGGATGGACGACGCCAAACAGGATTATCAACGCGCCTGTCAGATGGACCCGACCAATACCGAATACCGTCAGGCCCTGCATTACATGGAACACGGCCCCGCCAAAACGTACTCGCCTTACGGCTCTTTCGGCACGGATTTATGTCTCACGAATCTATGCGCCAACGCCTGTTTGAATCCGTGGGCGTGGTGCGTATGCCCCGTTTTCTGTTGCTGAACGGAATTTCATACAATGTCATTCGCTTTACGGATACCCCCCTAAATCCCCCCTTTCAGGGGGGACTTCCGGGACTTGAAAGCGTTTTCAAGACCAGTTCCCCCGCCCCTGAAAGGGGAGGAGGACAGGGGGAGGGGTTCGGAACTCCCTTTAAGTTAGTGGCATTGGATTTCATCAAGGGAGTGGTTGACCATGATACGGAGCATGACCGGATACGGACGGGCCAGACGCGTTTTGAACCGGCGGGAAATTACCGTCGAAGTGCGGGCCGTCAATAACCGGTATCTGGACTGTACGGTAAAGGCGCCGCACTTGTACCTGTTCGCGGAGGACGCGTTGAAAAAGACCGTGCAACGCGCCGTTTCACGCGGAAAGGTGGACGTGTTCGTGAGCGTGGACGCAAGCGCGGCGGATACGGTCAAGGCGAAAGTAAACCGTGAACTCGCGGAACAGTACGCCGCGGCCTTGCGGGAGCTGTCGGAGCTGACCGGGACGGACTTGACCGGGCAGTTATTGAACCGTTTCCCCGACGCGCTGACCGTCACGAAGGACGAAACCGACGACGAGAGCGTCACGGCGGACTTATGCGCCACGCTTGAGGAGGCCTTGGACGCGTTCCAGTCCATGCGGCGCACGGAGGGCGCGAAGCTCGCCGAGGACATCCGGGCGCGTCTGGACACGGTCGAACGCCTGACGGGAGAGGTAGAGAAGCGTTCGCCGGAAACCGTGCGGGAGTACAGGGAGAAACTTTCGCGGCGTATGCAGGAGGTCTTGCAGGACACGTCCATTGACGAACAGCGGATACTCATGGAGGCGGCGCTGTACGCGGACAAAGTCGCCGTGGACGAAGAGACGGTGCGTTTACGGAGCCATGTCTCCCAGTTGCGGGGAATGCTCGACGCCGATACCCCGCAGGGACGGCGTATGGATTTTCTGATACAGGAACTCAACCGCGAAGCCAATACCATCGGGTCAAAGTGTACGGACACCGCCATAGCGCGTATCGTCGTTGACCTGAAGGCCGAGATTGAGAAAATCCGCGAACAGACGCAGAATATCGAATGAATGTCCGCGAACAATGCCCTTGTCGTCCTCTTTGAGTATGGGCGTTAAGCTGAATCAAACTTACCCTCATCCGGCGCTGCGCGCCACCTTCCCCCGTTACCGGGGGAAGGCATAGATGATAGCGTAATCTTTAAAATTTTGGCGAGAACGTTGCAAGGTTGCGCCCAAAAGCCTTCCCCCCTTGGGGGGAAGGTGTCACGGCGTAAGCCGTGACGGATGAGGGGTAAATTTTATGACGCTTTTTTTCTCCTAGCTTAACGCGGATGTCGTTTTTGGGGGAGAATCTCACGAAGCGCCGGAGGGGGAACGAAGGGAATGACGCTTTACAATATCGGATTTGGCAGTTACGTGACGCGGGAACGCGTGATAGCGGTCATCGGGCCGGATTCGGCGCCCATGAAGCGCGTGATTCAGGAGAGCCGCGAGCGCGGCGCGTTGATTGACGCCACATTCGGCAGGAAAACCGCGTCGGTGTTCGTCATGGACAGCGGACACGTGATTTTATCCGCGCTCCCGCCGGAGAAGTTCGCGGAGGGTGAAGCGCCGGAGACAGCGTAACGCCATAACGCGGAAACATTGGGAACTGCAAAAAATCATTCTGACTGAACGAATGAGCCGCCTTTGTCGCCCCCCTTTGGGGGGAGATGTCACGAAGTGACAGAGGGGGGAAATGCCCTAGGGAGAGCGGCAAAGGGGAGAATCTCGCCGCAAGGCGACAGGGGGGGACGGGGCCCCCCCCCCCCCCCC
>JAFSOM010000109.1 GCA_017447005.1 Oscillibacter sp. | reverse complement strand
CGTTTGCAACGTCTTTCTGACGGAATCCGCCGGAATCGTCCCGAACGAATGCGCTGTAATTATCTTATACCCCGTAATTTTGCGGATTCCTCTTTTTTGCGCCGACGCGTCAAAAAAGTTTCTATCTGAGCGGATGGAATTTCAGGCGGGGCAAAAGGAAGAAGGAAAAGCGATATTGCGCGGAAACAATTTGAAGTAATACGGTCGATTCTAGATGGAGCGACAAAAACGACGCGTCCGCGCAAATATGACCTGTATGACATATTGGAATTTCTTCGGGCGCATACCGCTTAATCAGAAAATCCGCGGAAATTTTTGAGCTGTCCCGCAATGGGAGAATCGTCCAGTCAGGAGATTTGCTATGACAGATACTCGGAAAGGGAAAATGTCGGAAAATATCTTTGCGACCGGAAAAATTCCCGGACTTTACGTCAAACTGGCGTTACCGCTGGTTGTCAGCATGACCGTGACGCTGGTCTACAATCTCGCGGATACGTTTTTTGCTGATTCTCCCGACTTTTGCGCGGGATAACCGCCCGCCGCAGTTCAGGGCGAAGTGGCGGAGACCGTGGAGGTGGATGGACAATCTGTCCGTATAAAGCGTCCCTTCCTTTTTGTCTGCTGAAAGTAAGGAACGTCCGTCTTTTTTGCGGCGGGAAGCACAGGCTTTGGCGATTGTTGTCAAAGCTTTTCGCAGTTGACGGCTCATCTAATGGCGGTTTACCGCCGGATTTTCTATCGGGAACTCAACGAGACGGAATACAATCAAATCTTTCAGGACATTTCCGCACAGCACAGCATTCGGGAGTATCAGGATTTGTTGTACCGGGTCAGCGAGGAAATCGCGTGGTATCTTTATCAGCGGAACAACGAAAATCTGCTGGTTCCCGGCGATGAAGTCACGCGAATTATAAGCGAACTGAAACTCAGCTATGAACCGTATCCATATTGTATTGCGCCCAATCCCGAATGTCGGCGGTCGCTTCGGCATGGGAAGGAATAAACATTGCCGCATCCATGTTCAGGGCTTGTCTCAGCGTTTCCAGATAAGATTTCACATCCGTAAGGAAACTGACGCGGTATTTCTCCAACGTTTCCCGGCTGGACAGGCAGTCCGCCAGAAAAACGACGTTGTCTTTTGCGCGAAAGCCAACCATATCAAAGGAATGTCCGGGCAGACGGTCACGTCGACAACGGCGCGTCCCAAAAGAAGCGAACAAAGTAAGGCATGACGGCGTCAAACGTGGCGCGCTGAGACTGTAGAACGCAACAGCGCGCCGCAGGAAAATAGCGCGCCGTGTCATGATAACACGTTTCAAAGCTGAATACAAGGACAGAACGAAGGAAAAAACCGTGAAGGAACGTCTGAGGATGAGGTCGGCGTCCATGATGAGGATACCGGATTGCGGAGGAACGCTTTGACATTAGCCGGACGTAAATATGCGTAACGCGTATTTTCAATCGTGCTCCGCACATTACGGGATTCGGAACTTTCATCCCCATAAATTCCGGCATACGTTCGCCTTACGTGCCATCGCCAACGGAGCTACGGAAATCAATTTTCAGAGATGACCTCAAGGAAAGTTTTAAGGAAAGTTTTTATGGCGGAATCTTGCAATCCCGCCGCGTTTGTGATATACTCATACAACCTTTGAAATGAGCGTGAAACTTTGAAGTGACGGGGTAAATTTCCCCTATGGGGAAATCATATATCAAGAAGAAAGAAGGAGCGGATGAAAGATGAGGAAGTATCTTGCGCTATTGCTGGCGGCGGCGCTGACGCTGTCGCTGGCGGCTTGCGGCGGTTCTACACAACAGGCCGCCGCGCCCGATGACGCCGGAGAGAGCGCGGAGACGGAAGTCGAGGCCGCGGAAACCGCCGAACCGGAAACTGACGCCCTGACCCGTCAAACGCAGTACGGCTCCGTACAGGGAACGTCGGAGAACGGCGCGGAAATCTGGTACGCGATTCCCTACGGCGCGGCCCCGGTCGGCGAACTGCGCTGGACGCCCCCGCAAGACCCCGAAGCGTGGACGGATGCGCTGGACTGTACGTCTCCCGGCGAGATGGCCTATCAAATGGCGTCCGGCGCGGCGTCCGGTACGGAGGACTGCCTGAATCTGGACGTGTACGCGCCGGAAGGGGCGGAAAATCTGCCCGTGCTGGTCTTTCTCCACGGCGGAAACAATCAGACCGGAAATACCAAGGAACTGATTGGTTCCGAACTGGTCGTGAATGACGAGTGCGTATTTGTCACGCTGAATTACCGTCTGGGCATTTTCGGCTTTAACTGTCTGCCCGCGCTCCAGACGGAGGAAGGCGCCACCGGAAACTACGCTATGCTGGACGTGGCGAAGGCGCTGGACTGGGTCAAGGAGAATATCGCGGCGTTTGGCGGCAATCCGGACAATATCACAATTTCCGGTTTCTCCGCGGGCGGACGCGACGTGATGGCAATGCTCGTCAGTCCGCTGTTCGCCGGGAAATTTGAACAGGCGATTGCGTTCTCCGGCGGCATGACGATAGCCGACGTAAGCGAAAGCGTCAGCGCGATTGCCGCCGCCGTCGCGCCGCTGGCGGTCGAGGACGGTAAAGCCGACGACGAAGCCGCCGCCAAAGCGTGGCTTATGACGGACGGTGAGGACGTGAAGGAATGGCTTTACGGCGTCAGTTCGGAACGCCTCTGCGCTCTGATGGGCAACGCCGGAATCCGCATGAGCGTGTTCCCGCACCTCTACAATGACGGCGTCGTGTTCCCGGTCGAAGGTTTCGAGACGGATACTTGGAACAGCGTCCCGGTTATCATGCTCACCGGAAGTACGGAGTTCAGTTTCTTTGACTACGGCGACGCGTTCTGGGACAGCGAGGCGGCGTCCGCGCTGGACGAGGCGGATTTGCAGGCCGCGAAAGATTTCGCCAATACCTACGGCTCGGATATGTACCGTATTTTCAACGCGCAATGTAGCGCCGAAGCCATGTACGACAATTATACCTCGGACATCTATCTGTGTCAGGTAGACTACGGCGGCGCGGACAGCGCGTATACGATTGACCCTTACGGCGCGTTCCACGGAATTTTCGTGCCTATGCTGTCGAGCGTCAACAACTACAGCGCCCTTTATGATTTCTCCGAGCCGGGCTATCAGAACATGGCCGCCGCGTTCAACGCGCATTTGAAGAATTTCCTTGCGACGGGCGACCCCAACGGCGAAGGACTTGCCGAATGGAGCGCGTGGACGCCGGAAAATCCGGTTTCCATGGTTCTCGACGCCGCTGACGGCGCGGGTTCCGGCGAGTGCAGGGACGTTTCCACGACTTACGCCGACATCATGAGCCGTATGGACGCGGACGAGAGCGTGTCGGAGGAAGGAAAAAATCTGGCGATTGCCAACGTGATGAACGGTCGCTGGTTCAGCGCCGCGCTGGATGAGCGTTACGGCAACCCCAGTCTTTGGAAATAAGCCGTTGCGGAAATGCGGACGGTCAAAAGCGGGAATCCTAAAGCATGAATAAGCCCCCGCCGTAAGCGCACGGATACCGTAACACGCGCTTGCGGCGGGGATTGATTGATTCTGAAGAAGTCGGGAGAAAAAATTTATTCTCATTACGCGATAAAGGGCTATAATAGCTGTAGGCGTTACTGATGAGACACCGGAAGAGTCAACCTTCGGGCCACGGCTTCCATCGTCCAAGGTAACGTCTTTGCTTATAAATGAGACTTTTCACATTGGCCTTGCGTTCGGCGTCGAATTGCGCTATAATAGCTGTAGGCGTTGCTGATGAGACACCGGGTGATGAGACATTTTTGTTAGGTTGCCTATCGTCCAAGGCAACGTCTTTTTTACGCCTCAAACGAGGCTTTCCGCGTCGGCCTTGCGTTTGGTGTCGGGCTGTGGTATAATAACTATAATAAAAACTGTACGCTCGCAATAGGCTTACACATTTTATCAGGGCAAGGAGGCGGTTTGTATGGGGAAATTCTTTGACGCGAACCCGCTGACCCATGCCTTTGAAGGCGGGGCCTCCCCTACGTTGCTTTATATTACCAAACAGAATTTCGGCGGGAAAAAGCGTGACCGTCCCATGCACAGTCATGACAACCTCTGCGAACTGCTGTTGGTTTACAGAGGTTTCGGTTCCTATGCCGTTGAGGGACAGTCGTTTCCCATTCGGGAAGGCGACATTATCCTTGCCAATCAGGACGAGCCGCACGAAGTTCTCAGCGCCTCCGACGCCGAGATTGGCACGTACTGTTTCGCGTTTTACGGCCTGCGCTTTGCGGGACTGCCGGAAAATTACATCATCCCGCCCCATAGCGCTCCGGTTTGCGCCTCCGGAACGCAGTTTCATTTTCTGCGGGAACTTTGCGAGAACGCGTATCACAATCTTGACGAGGGGCCTTCCGGAATGGCGCTGGCGCAATGCCTCTCCTTATCGTTTCTCTTGCTTGCGAAAAAGCTAAAGGAAACGTCCTCCCAGCGCGACGGACGCGGCGAAGAGGCGGAAATGTCCGTCCGTATTCGCCATTTTCTTGACGAACGCTATACGGAACCGCTTGCCATTGCGGAAATTGCCGCCGCTTTTGGCTGTAGCGAATCCTATGTTTCGCACGTCTTCAAACGCTTTACGGGCTACTCGCCTATGCAGTACGTGATTCGTCGGCGCGTCGGACTGGCCCAGACTTTGCTGACAACGACGGATGACACAGTCAGCCATATCGCCGCGCTGGTCGGCTATGACAACCCCAATTATTTTACGACAGTCTTTACAAAAGTCGTCGGCGTGTCGCCTTTGCGCTATAAAAAACAGTATTTGGAAGCCATGCGGGGAAAGCCGGGCCTGTCATAAGCCGTTTTGCAGGATAGTGTAGAAATAAAAAAATTACTCTGTTTTTTGTGAAACTTTCGCCCTGTTTTCCGAAAAGTCCGTGCAGGATTTTGGAGGACGAAGGAATTTTTTTATGCTATAATTCCCGTGGAAAGCGCAAGATAACGCCGGAAAGGAAGATTGTCTATGAGCATGAACATCTGCGGCGCCCCGTCGTGCTGGGGCGTGGACGACCCGAAAAACCCGTACCTTCCGCCGTGGCAACGGGTACTCAAAGAGGCCGGACTTGCCGGATACCGCGCCATTGAGTTAGGGCCTTACGGCTATTTGCCGATTGACGTTGACGCGGTCTCCGCCGAACTCGAAAAGAACGGTCTTGCGATTGTCGCGGGTACGATTTTCCATGATTTGCTTGACCCGGCGAATCAGGAAAGCGTGCTGAAAGCCGTGGACGATATTTGTACGCTTATCACCGACCCCGCCATGCCGAAACTCCCGCGCCACGACGGACAGAAATTCCCCACGCCCTACATGACCGTCATGGACTGGGGACATGACGAGCGCGACTACGCCGCCGGACATCCCGACCGCGCCCCGCGCCTGTCCGAAAGCGAATGGGCCGCGTTTATGGGCAATGTCCGCGCCGTATGCGAACGCGCCGCGAAATACGGCGTCCGGGCCGTGATTCATCCCCACGCGGGCGGCTATATCGAGTTCGCCGACGAGATTGAGGCGTTGGTACGCGATATTCCCTATGAAACCGCCGGACTTTGTCTGGACACCGGACACCTGTACTATTCCGGCATGAACCCGGTCACGTATCTGAAAAAATACGCCGACCGTCTGGATTATGTGCACTTCAAAGACGTGAATCAGCGCGTGTATCAAGAAGTATTAAGCGAACGTATCCGCTTCTTTGACGGTTGCGGCAAGGGCGCGATGTGTCCGATTGGCACGGGCTGTTTGGATTATCCCGGCATTAAGGCCGCGTTAGAGGAAATCGGCTACAGCGGCTATATCACCATTGAGCAGGAGCGCGACCCGCGCAATTCCGATACCAGTCTCCGCGATGTCAAGGCCAGCGTGGAGTATCTCAAGAGCGTAGGCTATCAGATTTAATTTCCGTAACGGAAAGCGGCTTCCGTAATGACGATTCCGTTAGCGTCAAATTATCGTTCAACGATAGAAAGTGAGGAATTTCCCATGATTGACGGCTCCAAGATGATTGACCATCCCATCCGCTGGGCCATGGTAGGCGGCGGCAAAGGCAGTCAAATCGGCTACATTCACCGTTCGTCCGCTCTGCGCGACAATTCCTTCCAGTTAGTGGCCGGCGCGTTCGACATCAACCCGGAACGCGGCATGCAGTTCGCCGCCGAGTTAGGCGTAGCCCCCGACCGTTGCTATCCCGACTACAAGACCATGTTCGAGAAGGAAAGCCAGCGTCCCGATGGCATTGAGGCGGTTTCCATCGCCACGCCGAACGGCTTGCATTACGCCGTATGCAAAGCCGCGCTGGAAGCCGGATTGCACGTCGTCTGCGAAAAGCCGCTTTGTTTCACGTCCGCCGAGGCGGAGGAACTGGTAGCGTTGGCGAAAGCCAAAAACCGCGTCGTGGGCGTCACTTACGGCTATTCCGGGCACCAGATGATTCAGCAGGCGCGGCAGATGATTAAGCATGGCGACTTGGGCGAAATCCGCGTCATTAACATGAGTTTCGCGTTTGGCGGCTATAACGTGAAAATTGAGGAAACGAATCCGGCGGCTAAATGGCGCTTTGACCCGTCCAAGGCGGGGCCGTCGTTCGCGCTGGGCGACGTGGGAACCCATCCGCTTTTCATCATTGAGGCGATGATTCCCGACTTGAAAATCAAGAATCTGATGTGCACGAAACGCGCCTTTGTGGAAGGCCGTCAGTTGGAGGACAACGCTTTCGTGATTATGAATCTCAACGGAAGCGAATCCGTACAGGACGGGGCGCAAGTCTACTGCTGGGCGAGTTCCATCAACTGCGGAGCGCGGCATTATCACAAAATCCGCGTCGTCGGCTCCAAGGCGTCGATTGAGTGGGACGACGAGCGGCCCAATCAGATGAGCTACGAAATTGAGGGCGAACCCGTGCGGATACTCGAACGCGGCGCGGGCTATCTGTACCCGGAGGCGCGGGTGGAGGACCGTATCGGCGGCGGCCACGCGGAAGGCTTGTTCGAGGCGTGGGCGAACCTGTACCGCCGTTTCTCCTTCGCTATGGCCGACGCCGACAAGGGCGTGTACGGCGACTTCTGGTATCCGAGCGTGGAGGCGGGCGCGCAGGGCGTCAAGTGGATTGAAAAGTGTGTGGAATCCGCCGACAACGGCGCCGTCTGGGTGAACTTCTGAATCATTTCGAGCGGGACGCCATTCCATAGGATACGGTCATTCCGAGAATCGCCGGTCATCATGAAGTGCCCGGCGATTCTCTGTACTTTGCTTACATTCCTTCCTCCTGGATTTGTAACGTCGCCGCTTATTTTACGGCGCGGCGCGTGGGATTGCCTACGCTATAGCAATCCAGAAAATTATCGTAATTAGCGGTAGCCAGCTTTACGAAACCATCCCTGACAATCTTCCGGCGTGATTTCTTCCATGGCCTCTTTTAACGCGGCAATTAAAGTCTCTTCTGTCCGTTCTTTGACTTTGCG
>JAFSOM010000108.1 GCA_017447005.1 Oscillibacter sp. | reverse complement strand
TTGAGCAAACGTGTGGCCGCTTCCTAAATAATGCTTGACAGCCTTCATCCTCAAGTCCACACTGTACGCCATAATGATCCCATCCTTTCCGCTTTTTAATATACAATATTTACAATCAATAGTCAAGTGGGATAACTATATAAAGGAAGCGGCAATCCGACGTTCTTCACGACCGAGGACGTTCTCACGGAAATGCTTCTTTTGGAGGACGGAATCGGGCATAAACTCTACAGAACCGAACAGGAACTCGCCACGGCTTTGCGCGTCCGGGAAATCGTCACGGTTGAGGTTATGGAAAACCAGACGGTCGCGGTCGGAAGCGGCGCGGGCGCGGCGGATAAGCCTCTTATCGGCGTTATCGTAAACCTCGCGGACTACAATGTCGGCGCGGACAAGGGCGGCGAAGTCAACATGTTCGACGATTTCGATATTGACTACAACCAGCAAAAGTATTTGATTGAGACGCGGTGTTCCGGCGCTCTCGTGAAACCCTTCTCCGCGATTACGCTTTACCTCAACCGGGCGGCCTGACGAATTAAACGGAGAAATTCAAAATGAGGTACTGCGGGAGAATCGGCTACGGCGCGACGGAGGAAATTCGACCGGGCGTCTATGAGGAGCGAACTGAGGAGCGGGAGTATTACGGCGATGTGACCCGGAACACAAGGCGTTATCAGCGCGGAGAAAGCCTGAACGATAACTTGGAACTCGATAACGTTATCTCTATCGTAGCCGACCCGTTCGCGTTTGAACATTTCTCCGAAATCCGTTATGTTATCTGGAATGGCGCGAAATGGAAAGTGAAAGGCGTTGAGATTCAGTACCCGCGCCTGTCGCTCACGATTGGAGGCGTCTATAATGAGAACGAGACTGGAACTGCATGAAAAACTGCTCGATATTCTCGTCGCGCTTCTAATCCGTAAACGCGACGGAAGCGGACATCTGTATTTTCAACCGCCGGAAACCGTCAAAATGGCCTATCCGGCGGTCGTTTATTCGCTTTCCAACATTCAAATCCGCCACGCGGACAATCAGCCGTATAAATCCGCGAAACAATATCAAATCACAGCAATTGACAAAGACCCGGATTCGGCGTTGCCGGAGAGAATCGCGGAGCTTCCGACCGCAAGGTTCAACCGCTTCTTCGTCTCCGACAACTTGAATCACTGGGTCTTTACGGTTTATGTCTAAAGGAGGATGAACTTATGTCGAAAATCACATGGGATGGCGCCGAACAAAAGATTTATGAAACCGGTGTCGACCACGGCGTTTTCTATCCGCAAAATACCGACGGAACTTATGGCAAAGGCGTCGCGTGGAACGGCCTCACAGCCGTGAATGAATCCCCGTCCGGCGCGGAGCCGAATGAAAAGTACGCCGACAATATTTTGTACGCCGTGCTCCGCTCCGCCGAGAAATACGAGGCCACTATTGAGGCCTTCACGTATCCCGACGAGTTCGCCGCGTGCGACGGAACCGCTGAAATCGCTGCTGGCGTACTGATTGGCGGTCAGACCCGGAAGGCGTTCGGATTCTGCTTCCGCACAAAAATCGGCGCAGCCTCCGCCGGAATGGATAAGGGTTACAAACTTCATCTCGTCTACGGCCTGACGGCGAAACCCAGCGAGAAAAATTACGAGACGGTCAACGAAGACCCCGACAGTATCACGTTTTCTTGGGAAGTCACCTCGACGCCCGAAGCCTTGGACGGCTACCAGCCGGTCAGCCATATTGTCATTGATTCCACGAAGGCTGACGCGACAAAGCTCGCCGCGTTGGAGGCTAAACTTTACGGCGACGCGAGCAGTGAGCCGACGCTTCCCAAGCCTTCGGAGGTTGCGACTATGATGACCGCCGCTACGGAGCCTTGATTATCGAAGTCCGAAAGGAGAAATTCAAAATGATAAGTTATCAGGTAGCGTATGAGGACTACTCGGGAAAGTCCCGAACTGAAACGCACCGCTTTAACCTTACGCGAGTGGAAATCAACATGCTGAACGCCCGTTACGGCGGCTCTTTGGAAGCCACGCTCGCCCGCCTTACCATGACGGAGAACGCCCGTGAGATGATGGATATTCTCATGGACGTGTTGAAGACCTCCTACGGGCGCATGGATGACGACGGTCAGCATTTTCGTAAAAGCGCGCGAATCTGGGACGATTTCGCCTCCACTCCGGCCTTTGACAAGCTCTTTATGGACATTATGTCCTCCGACGAGAAGAGCGCGGCGTTTATGCGCGGGGTTCTTCCGCCGAAAGTCGCGGAGGCCGCGGACAACGAAGACGCCGCCGCGAAAATCGCCGAATTGCAGGCGGCGGACATTACCGTAACCTGACGCTATGATTACGCTTAAGGTAAAGGCCGGCACGAATTGGGATACTGCGAATGAAATTTTTGTGACGACTCCGGAAACGGAAATTCACTTGGAGCATTCTCTCCGCGCCGTCTCGAAGTGGGAGTCACGGCATTGCAAGCCTTTTCTTGGGCGTAAGAACTGGACGGCGGGGGAAACGCTGGACTA
>JAFSOM010000107.1 GCA_017447005.1 Oscillibacter sp. | reverse complement strand
GAAAGAGCGGCCTGACGAAACGGGCGTTCATTGTCCGGCTTTTGGAGGGAGAGGAAATCCGGGAACGTCCCACGGAAGAAATCCGCCAGCTTCGTGAGGAAGTCCACCGGATAGGCAATAACATTAACCAGATTGCGCGGAGCGTCAACGAGGGAATCGCCGCGCCGGAGGACGCCGGACACGGGCTGTATATGCTCGATAAGGTCTACGAGATGATGTACCGAATCGGGAGGTAATCGCGTGGCGGTCACGAAAATCAAATGCCGAGCTTCCGGAACGGATAAGGCGATTCAATACATCCTGAACGGCGACAAGACGCGAGGAGAAATACTGACCGCCCGCCTCAACTGCGATCCGGGTTACGAATACCGCCAGATGAAGGACACCAAGGAATATTTCGGCAAAGACAAAGGCCGACAATGCTACCACATCATCATCTCCTATAAGCCGGGAGAAATCACGCCGGAACTCGCTCTGCAAATCGCCGAGGAATTTGCGCGGGAAAATCTCTCGGATTATGAGGTTGTGATAGCGGTTCATACCGATAAAAGCCACATTCACTCCCATATTGTGTTCAGTGCGCCCGTAAGGGCAGTCTGACTAACTGTCCGAGGGACTGTATAAATTCCGCCCTGAGCAAGCGGAAGGAAAGGTATCAGCGGTAGTCAATACAACGGGAAGGGAGGCTCATAAAAGACTACAATAACGCAATCCTGTTATCCCCCGACTAACCCCGAAAGGGAAACCGGAGGGCGACCACAGCATGTCGGAGAACACGAGCCGCGAGAGCTTCACAAGCGGCGGCGTGAAGGGATAAAAAGACGCGCATAAGGATGAAAGCTAAACTGCCTGCTTGACAGCCGGAGATTGGGTTCAGATGTACCCCCGACGTATGGAAGCTAAACTCGTCGGCGCTTTTGGCAAAGTTAGAGTTGAAGACTATCTTTGCGGATACCCGAAGCGAATCCAGCCACGGGAGAGTGGAAAACGGCGAACGTCACATGCCGACAGCGCGTCAGGCTCATTTTACAGTCCTAAACGGGGATTGCCTACAGCGGAGCGCCGCGAAAGCGGCTATGGGAGTCATGAGAAAAACGGCCCTGAAAATCCGCCACGGCAACGGAGCCGCCATAGTAGTCCGGGAACCCTGAAAAGACAGGGATAGCCGTAAAAACGGAAGCGGGAAAGCCTTGCTCACACGGCGAAGGGCGGCAGTCAATCGTTTCAATACAGGAAAGGACGGTGCGTGAGGCGCCATGAGAAATCCGATTTATGTGTTGAAAAGCCTTACAGAGAAAGCAAACGTAAAGGGATACGGATATGAGCGGCTCTACCGCAATCTGTATAACCCGGAGTTCTATCTGCTGGCCTACAGGAAAATTGCGACCTCACCGGGGAGCATGACCAAAGGCGCGGATGGGATGAGCATTGACCAGATGAGTATGGCCCGTATCAACCGGATTATTCAATCCCTGAAAGACCAGTCCTACAAGCCGAACCCGGCGCGGAGGATATACATTGCCAAAAAGAACAACCCGTCGAAGAAACGCCCGTTAGGGATTCCCTCAACGGACGATAAGCTGGTGCAGGAAATTGTGCGGATGATTCTGGAAGCGATTTACGAACCCACGTTCTCGAATCGCTCCCACGGTTTTCGACCGCACAGAAGCTGTCACACGGCCCTTTCCCAGATAAAGGACACCTTTACCGGCGTCCGCTGGATGGTGGAAGGGGATATTCAAGCGTGTTTTGACAGTTTCGACCACCATGTTTTAATCGACATTCTACGGCGGCGTATCAAAGACGAGGCGTTTATAGCTCTGATGTGGAAATTCCTGAAAGCCGGATACATGGAGCAGTGGGAATACCACAAAACATGGTCCGGCACGCCGCAGGGGAGCGGCGTCAGTCCAATTCTTGCGAACATCTACCTGTCCGAATTGGACGCCTACATGGAGGAGTATAAGGAACGCTTTGACACCGAAATCTCCAGTTCCAGCCGTAAGACAACCGGAGAATATAACCGGGCGGTCAATCGCTTGCGGAAAGCGAAGAAAAAACTGGAAACCGGAAATCACACGCCGGAGGACATCCGGGAATTTAAAGAGGCGCGAAAGCAAAAAATAGCGACACCTTGCAGACCCGTACAGGAAAGCGCGTTCAAGCGAATCCAGTACAATCGCTATGCGGATGATTTTGTGGTTGGCGTAATCGGCTCCAAGGCCGACGCGCTTGCTCTCAAAGAAGACCTGCGAAAGTTCCTTGGCGACAGTCTGAAACTCACGCTGTCCGAGGAAAAGACAAAGGTAACGCATTCCAGCGAAGCGGTTCGTTATCTGGGATATGACATCAAAGTCAGCCGCGACAAAGCCGTCAGGCGGAATCGAAACGGAACGCTCCGACACGCTTGGTATGGTCAGGTACGCCTCTATGTCCCCCACGAAAAGTGGGAGGGCAAACTTCACGAATACAAGGCAATGCAGGTCAACTGGGACGAAAACCGAAAGCGCAGCCACTGGCGGGCCATGCACAGAGGCGAACTGCTCAACAGGACGGATATTGAAATTGTCAGTCAATTCAACTCGGAAATTCGCGGTATCTACAACTTCTATCGACTGGCCGGAAATGTGGGCGTACTGAATAAATTCTATTCGGTCATGCGCTACAGCCTTCTGAAAACCTTTGCCGGAAAATACCGTACCAATGTCAGAGAAATCAAGCGCAGATATGTGCGTGACGGAGTATTTCAGGTGCCTTACCTCACAAAATCAGGGCCGAAAGTGTGCGAATTTTACCATGACGGTTTTATAAAGCACGCTGACGGTTTTGACAATGTGCAGGACTTGCTCCCGCGCTATGTGCGCTATGACGGACGGAACACGCTGGCAAACAGGCTGAAAGCCGGTATCTGCGAACTGTGCGGAAGCAAAACGGACGACATCCGTATGCGTCACGTCCGTTCGCTGAAAGAGCTGAAAGGAGTTGACGAGGCGGAAATTCTGATGTTGCGTATGCGCAGGAAGTCCCTTGCGCTATGTCCGGCCTGTTCCACTAAATTTGCCCAAGAACCGTTAAGGTGATTGAGGGGGAGCCGGATACGCGGAGACGTGTAAGTCCGGTTCCGAAGGCGGTTTCGCCGAGACCGCTGGCGCAAGTCAGTATGGCGCGGCGATTCCTACCTAACATTCCGTCAGTTTGAACGGCGAAAAGTACCGTCTCGGCAGGGGCGATTACTACCGTAAAATCCGCGACGTGTCGGACAGACTGTGCCGGAAATACGGACTGTCCGTGATTTCTATGAAAGAAGAAGCGTCCCAATCGGTCAGTTACGCCGAATGGCTGCGGCAATCGCATGGACAGTCGACGTTCCGCTCTATGCTGGAGGCGGACTTGCGCGACGCTATTGAGGACGCCGCCACGCTCGGCGACTTCTTTGTGCTGATGGAGCATAAGGGCTACGAAATCAAACACGGAAACCGACTCTCGTTCCGGTTGCGCGGACAGGAGCGGTTTATGTGTCCCGGACGGAAGAATCCGCTGTTCACGGAGGACGGGATTATGGCGGCGATTCAGGGCAATATGGATGCTATAGAAGCGGGATTGAAAGCCGTTACAGTTCGTCGG
>JAFSOM010000008.1 GCA_017447005.1 Oscillibacter sp. | reverse complement strand
TGACCGTAATGTGATGATACGCGCCGTACATCGCGGGGCGCATGAGGTTACAGGCGCAGGCGTCCACGCCGATATACTCCTTATAGATATGTTTCTCATGCGTGGCGCGGGTTATCAAAGCGCCGTAGGGGGCCAGCATATAGCGGCCCAATTCGGAGTAGACGGACACGTTTTGCAGTCCGGCGGGGGCTAGGATGTCCTCCCAAGCGCGGCGCACGCCCTCGCCGACAGCGAAAATATCGCTCTCCTTCTCCTCCGGGCGGTACGGAACGCCGATTCCGCCCGACAGATTCAGGAACGTAAGATTGACGCCCGTTTCCTGATGGAGTTCCACCGCCAGATTGCACAGCATACGGGCCAGTGTGGGGAAATACTCGTCGGAGAGGACGTTCGAGGCAAGGAACGCGTGCAGACCGAACGACTTCGCGCCCATGTCGGAGAGTTTGCGGAACGCTTGCGCAAGCTGGGGACGGGTCATGCCGTATTTAGCCTCGCCGGGGGTGTCCATGACCTGAAAGCCCTCGCCCGTCGCGCCGAGCGTGAACGCGCCGCCGGGGTTGTACCGACAGCAAATCGTTTCCGGTACGCGTCCGATACTCTCTTGGAGGAAGTCGACAAGCGTCAGGTCGTCGAGATTGATAATAGCGCCGAGTTGGTCGGCTTTCTGAAATTCGTCGGCGGGGGTATTGTTGGAGGAAAACATGACATCTTTTCCCGTCACGCCGCAACGCTCCGCGAGAATCAGTTCGGCCATGGAGGACACGTCGCAGCCGCAGCCCTCTTCGTAAAGCAGTTTCAAGATACCGGGGGTGGGCGTGGCCTTGACCGCGAAATATTCCCGGTAGCCCGGATTCCACGCGAACGCCTTACGCAAGCGGCGGGCGTTCTCCCGGATACCCTTTTCGTCATAGAGGTAAAAGGGCGTGGGATATTGGGCGGCGATAGCTTCCAGTTGTTCTTTCGTCACAAAGGCGTTTTTCATAAGCGATTCCTTTTCCTGTGTACGGGCTTGCGCCCTTTATGGCTTTATTCTACTAAATCACGCGCCGGGTTACAATGGACAAATGCCACAAGATTACAGGGCCTACGCGGGGCGTTTTTGCGCTGAAAACGCCCTCTCCGCGGTACGGGAAAGGGCGTTCGAGAGACGACGACGAACGTCAGTCAAAATAGGGCGTGATTAACTGGTCAATGGGGCAATAGTCGTCGGTGAGGATAATGTCCCCGTCCTCAGGATGATAGAGCATTCGATTGGGCACATCCAGCGGCGTGTCCGAGGCAAGCGCGATATAGTTTCCGTACTGCGAGGCGCCCATACCCTCCGCGGCGGGAAATACGTAGACATACGAAAAGACCTGTTTCATCGTCTCCAGTTCCGAGCGGAGAAAATGATGCTCTTTTCCGTTCAGGACGCCCAGAATATTCGACATATACACGCCGCCCGGGTTGAGATGATTCCGGATAGAGCGCACGGCCTCCACGGTCGCCAGTACGCCGACGGGCGTTTCCCCGGAGAAGGCGTCGTTGAAAATCGCGTCATAGGTGTTCTGCGTCTCCGAGAGGAACACGCGCCCGTCCGCCGTTATCAGGTTGAGCCGTCCGGTTTCCTCCGTGTTGTAATCCCTGATAAGGTCGTCAAGGAAGAAGTATTCCTTTGCGATTCTGGTGACGTCGCCGTCAATCTCCACCACGTCCATGGACGCGTTCGGATAATGGCTGATGTAATATTTGGGGTACTGGTAGGCGGCGCCGCCAATCATCAGCGCGCTGCGCAAATGCGGGACGTACTCAAAGGCGTGATTGTAGGCCTTGACATAATCAAACACAATCTCATATTTCAAATCGTCCTCCAAGAACGTCGCGGACGAATAGGCGCCGCTCTGCCGGTAAAAGCGCACGGGGTGACCGTCGCGCATACCGTCCTGCACGATGGTGCGCCCGTACTGCGTGTCAATGCTGATACCGTCCTCGAGCAAATCGCCCACAGTCGTTTCCGCGAGGCCGTTGACGCGGAGCGTATTGGAGGCGCAAGCCAGTACAACCGCCGCGCAAGCCGCTACCGCCGTAAGCGTCCGCTTGTCCGGCTTGGGGAGTACCAGAAGCGCCAAGGCCAGCAGACAGGCCGCCAATACGTTCAAAATGAGTTTGGTTCCCATGGCGGGGATGAGCCAGAATCCCCCGGCGAACGTGCCGAACAGACTGCCTATGGCAATGACGGCGTGGATTTTGCCGCTTTCCATGCCGACATCGTCGCGTCCGGCGAGCATTTCCTGCATGAGCGCGGGCGTGATAGTGCCCAGAATCGCCGACGGAATGAAAAACAGGAGAATCGCCGCCGCCACGGAGCCGATACGGATATTGACGCCGGAACGCTTTAAGGCGGTCAGGGCCACGGGGCCGACGACGGCAATCAGCGCGGTAAAGACCGCCGCCAAGGACAGGAGCAGTACCAGCCAGCGGCCCTCGTCGAGCCAGTCGGCGCCGTCGCGGTTACGGCTGGCGATTTTGCCGCCGAGCAGGTTTCCCACGCTTCCCGAAAGTAAGATAATGCCGATGACCGCCGTCCAGACATAGTTGCTTGTGCCGTAGTAGGGGGAAATCACTCTGGAAGCGGCTAATTCCAGAATCATGCCAATGGCGTTGGCGATGAACAGAACTGCGAAAAATAAGTAACGTTTCTTTGGGGCAATCATGCTGTAACCTCCCTGTCGTTCCGGTAAGGCCCGTCGGGCGCGGCGTTTCCCGGCGGCAAGCGGAGCAAGATAAAGAAAAGACCGGGAAATTTTAATTTACCGCCGCCCGTCCGGGCGCGAAGGACATTAGTATGTGTAAAATTTTCGTTGGCGCGGCGGAAACTTGCCCTCATCCGGCGCTGCGCGCCACCTTCCCCCGTAGACGGGGGAAGGGTAAACGTGACAGCGCAATCTTTAAAAACTTACGAATTTCCCACAAAAACTTCCCGGAATTGCGACAAAGATTCAAAGATTACGCTATAGTCTTGTCCTTCCCCCGGAACGGGGGAAGGTGTCACGCAGTGACGGATGAGGGCGAAAATAGCAGCTTGCCAGCGATTGCTGCACACATACAGGACATTATATGCCGTTTTTGACCCGTTGACAAGCGCGGATTTTATCGAATGCGCGGGAAAACGGGACATTTCCGGCGGATTCCGTCAAAACGCCGGACAAATCGCGCCGTTTTCGCGTGACTTTCCCTATTTTTCACAAAGAAAAATGCGCCGCTTTTCTTGTCACGCGCCGGAAAATGTGGTAGGATGGGAGGCGCAGAAAAACAAATGCGCGTGGGAGGCGGACACTATGGCGAGACCCGTGAAATATTATCTAGTCGCGGCGGACGTTCTGCCGGATGTGATTCTCCGCGCCGCCGAGGTCAATCGCATGTTGGAGGCGCACGAAGCGGAGACCGTCGAGGCCGCCGTCCGCAAGGTTGGAATCAGCCGGAGCGCGTTTTATAAGTACAAGGACACCGTGAGGCCCTTTTTCGACATGAAGTCAGACCGCATTATTACCTTTCAGGCGATTCTAAAGGACGTATCCGGCATTCTGTCGCGGGTTCTGGCGCTGTTCGCCACGTCCGGCGCGAATATCCTGACGATTAACCAGAGCATTCCCGTCAACGGCTGCGCGGCGGTGACAATTTCCGCCGAGGCGTCCGGACTGCGGGAGGATTTGGAACAGCTCGTATCGGACGTGTCCGCGCTGGAGGGCGTCATAAAGTTTGAAATTCTGGCCGGGTAACGGGAAACGGAACGGAAACTTTATGCGTCCGCAAGACCCCTCCCCCTGTCCCCCTCCCCTTTCAGGGGCGGGGGAACGGGATTTGCAAGCGCTTTCAAGTATGATTCTCCCGTCTCTGAAAAGGGAGGGGATTAGGGGGAGGGGTTTTCAGTACAGCCTTACATGAAGGAGGAGTAACGAAAGACATGATACAGACAGCCATCATGGGCTATGGCACCGTCGGGGGCGGCGTTGCCAAAGTCATTGAGAATAACGCCGGGGAAATTCGAAAAAAGTTGGGCGACGTGCTCAACGTCAAAAAGATTCTTGTCCGCCATTTCCGCGACTGCCCGTACCGCTCCCGCATGACCGACGACTTCCGGGAGATTGAGACTGACCCGGAAATTCAAGTCGTCGCGGAGACTATCGGCGGCGTGGGCGCGGCGTATGAGTACACGAAACGCGCTCTGCTTGCCGGAAAGCATGTCGTGACGGCGAATAAACAGCTTGTGGCCGAGAAGGGTTCCGAACTGATGGAGATTGCCCGCGAACGGCGCGTGCATTATCTGTTTGAAGCGAGCGTCGGCGGCGGCATTCCGATTCTTCACCCGCTGACCGAGTGCATGTCCGCGAACCATATTCAGGAGATTTACGGCATTCTCAACGGCACCAGCAATTATATCCTCACGCGCATGGTACGGAACGGCGCGTCGTTTGAAACGGCGTTAGCCGAGGCGCAGGCGAAAGGTTACGCCGAGGCCGACCCGACCGCCGACGTGGACGGCCTTGACGCCGGACGGAAAATCTGCATTTTAGCGGACTTGGCTTTCGGTCATCAGGTGAACCCGTCCGACGTGCCGATGGAGGGCATACGG
Organism: Oscillibacter sp.; assembly: GCA_017447005.1. GTDB lineage: Bacteria > Bacillota > Clostridia > Oscillospirales > Oscillospiraceae > Oscillibacter. The sequence goes on along the minus strand of JAFSOM010000008.1, from coordinate 164 downwards.
GGCATTACGTTGCGGGATGTGCGGATAGCGAGGCGCGGCGGGTACCGTATCAAACTGTTAGGGCGCGCCGTCCGGCTTCCGCGGGGCCATACGGCCTACGTCGCGCCGCACCTTATCCCGGAGACCTTGCCCGTCGCCAACGTCGAGGACGTGTTCAACGCGAT
>JAFSOM010000106.1 GCA_017447005.1 Oscillibacter sp. | reverse complement strand
GCGGCATTCCGCACTCCCGCGCTGCCGCCGTCCCCGTGATTTTTCCGGCTTTCCAGCGTTGATACGCGCTGTGATAGCCATCCGGGAGCGGTCGCGGGGGACGCCCAAACCGGACGCCCCGCGCTTTCGCCGCCGCGATTCCCTCAGCCTGACGCTGACGGATGTTCGTCCGCTCGTTTTCAGCGACAAACGACAGCACTTGAAGCACAATGTCGCTTAAAAATGTCCCCATCAGGTCTTTGCCGCGCCGGGTGTCCAGCAGGGGCATATCCAGCACCACGATGTCCGCGCCCTTCTCTTTCGTCAGAACGCGCCACTGTTCCAGAATCTCGTCATAGTTGCGTCCCAGACGGTCTATGCTCTTGACGTAGAGCAGGTCGTCTTTTTTCAGTCTCCGCACGAGCCGCTGATACTGCGGCCTGTCGAAATCCTTGCCGGACTGCTTGTCGATGTACAGGTTCCGCTCAGGGATTCGCAGTTCCCGCATGGCGATGAGTTGCCTGTCCTCATTCTGTTCCTTCGTGCTGACGCGGACATATCCAAAAATCCGGTCAGTTTTTTCCGTTGTTGTCATGTGTCGTTACAAAATCCTCCTTATTAACTGGTGTCGGCGTAGCCGTCCGCGCCGCCGTGACGCGCCGTCCCCCGCGCTATTGTGTCCCCGGCAGTCCCTTCGGCATTGGGGCGACCGCAGTCTTTGACCGTCAGGATGACGCCGCCCGTCCGCGTCACCGTGACGCAATCCGGGGGACGCTCAGGTTGAGCCGCTCTGATTGTACAGGATTTCCGTTTCATACGCTCTCCTTTTCCGCGATTTTGTGTCGTTGCTCCGCATAATATATAAGGTGTGTCCTCCCGGACGGTATACGCCCCGGCTTCGTTTTGTGCTTTCATAGCTGTGTCCCCCTTGCGCAGTATGTATGACTACGCGAAACCCTCAAACGCGGCGACGCTCCGTCACGTTTGAGGGTTTCGCTGTATTGCAGATATTTGGTGTAATTTTTGACTGGCTGTTTTCGCATGATTTCTCCAAAATCGCGGCGTTTCAGCAATTTTTCAAGTTTCCATTTAATTAGGTATGACATGCTTCATGCCTTGCGATTTTATCCGCCGCCCGATTTTTACCGCCTGACATTATAAGGCATGGCCCGTAAAAAATCAAGAGGTTTTTATCGCCTTTCCGATAATGCGCATGGGAATAGCCGCGTAAGCGGCGCAAAGGGCGTCAGGCCCTTTGTACGGAGCGGCAGCGACGCAAGACGCCGGAATGTTCGGACATTTTGGCGCGGGCCTCGCGGAGCGCGCGTACCGCCTTAGCGAAGCGGGGCGGTATAGAAGTGCGCCGTTAAGGAAACTCAAAATTAGCCTTACGCTAATTGAACGATAAGGCTTATTATAACATCGTCCTTTATGACGGCCTTCTGAAATAAGGCCGTTCGATTTACGGATAAGGCTTCAAATCCGCGTCCGCGTAAAAGGCCGACGCCGTCCAAAACGCGGACGCCGTTTTTATATCCGCTCCTGCCGGTCGGCTCTGATTTTCAAGGCAGGCCGTCAATGGGATTTGAAACGCAAGACGCGAAAAGACGACCGGCAGGAGACGAAATTCTGACGCCATTAAAAACCCCCGGCTGGACGCTTGTCCAACCGGGGGTTCCGGGCGTCGCGGGGATTCCTGACAGGCCCGTCTTCAATATTTGGAAATCATTCCGAATATTGTGGAAAATCTTCCGTTTCACGTTCCTTTCCGCTGTCTAACGCTTCAAAATTGCCACAGATGAACCGTCAGCCATCATGTATTAGGGTCTATTTCTTTTCCCCTTTATAGCATACAGCCCAGAGGCGAAAAAAGTTATCCGTGGCGCGGAAGATAAATTTCCGCAGAAAGAAACTCTGAAACTTACCCATGTAAACGCCGCCCATCAGGAAGAAGCGGCGCAACAGTATCTCGCCGGGAAAATTCGCTCTATCGGAGACTATAAGCCGGATAATCCGAGCGTAACGGACGAAAAAAGCGAGGATGAGCCGCAG
>JAFSOM010000007.1 GCA_017447005.1 Oscillibacter sp. | reverse complement strand
TGATACGGCGCCGGATGAGGGCAAGTTTGATACGGCGCCGGATGAGGGCAAGTTTGATACGGCGCCGGATGAGGGCGAATCATGCTTCCTCCTCGTCGGCTTGCGTTCTGGCCCACTCGCGTTCGCGTTCGCGTTCGATACGCATATCTTCCAATTCGGCGCGTTCCTCCTCGTCGGCGTCGGCGTCGAACCAGCGGTTGCCGCACTCGTTGCAACAGCGGTTGACGTAGCGGCGGTTCAGACGCAGGAAGCCGTAACGAATCTCGCGTTCCTCCAGCGGCAGGGGATAGTTATCGGAGCCGCCGCACTCGGGACAAATCACGCGCTTGTAGGGATAATCAATCTTTTCGTTGGCGTCGATATAGCCGAAGCAGTGGAACAGCCATAGCAAGGGTTCCTCAATACGGCGGGAAGTAAAGCGGTCGTCGGGGTTGACGGGAAGCCCGGTTTCCTTGTCCACGTCACAGCCAAGGGCGGTGAAGGCGAAGCAGGCGTAATTTTTGAAATTGCCGTCCATGAGCAGGGACAGCGGCTCGTCGTGGGTCTGGAAGAAGGTATAGAGGCCGTCGAAGATAGGGTTATAGGCTTTGGCGTTGAAGGTAGGTTCGTAATAGCCGCGCTTATCGCGGGTACCCTCCACTTCCTCGCTCAGACGCCGCCGGAGTTCGTCGGGGAACAGATTCATCATCTCGTCCATCTTGGACAGGCACACGGCGACGGGTTTACGGCACTTGCGGCGGGTGTCGCCGTCGGTGACGATATTGTGAATATTGCGCAGGGCTTGGGAAGGCTTGTAACGCAACTCGCGGCCCGCCTTGGCGCCGACGTAAGAGGGGAATTGCGCGGGGTCTATGAGTAACATAATGCCGTCGGCGTAACGGATGAACGGGGCGAACTGTAACGCGTCGCGGGCGCGGCGGGGGTCTTCAAAGACTTCCCCGGTCACGTCGTAAATGACAAGAGTTTCGACGCGCTTATGGTCGCTGTCTGCGGCGCGGGAGAGGTCGAAGAACAGCGGCTGATGTAAATAGACGGCGGTGGAGCCGGGGAGGGGCTTTCCATAGGCTACCTCGTTGTCATAGAGAAACTGGGTGACGCCGGGGGAGTCGAAGGCGTTCAGGCGGACTTTCGCCATGTATTTGTCCATATTCTCGAACAGGCGGCAGAGGTAGACCGTTTTGCCGGAGCCGGTGATACCGATAACGGCGAGACGCCGCACGGGGTTTTTGCCGTAATTAGGCGGCAGGGGGTTATGACAATGCGGACAAACGCGCCTGTCGCACTCTAACGCATCCTCTTTCAACTGAATCTTGGCTACCATGCCGTCGGCGTCGCGGATGAAGTAGCCGCCGTCGGGCTGAACTTGCAGATAGCTTTGATGTACCTTATTGCGGGGGTCAAGGATACGTCGCCGCCACGGTTCGCGGTCGTGTTCGGTGTCGCTCTCGGTGGTACGGCCCCCGGCGAACTTGCGCCAAAAGCGTTCATAGACGGGGTCGGCGGACAGGTCGAAAAAGCCGTCGTCAACGGGGACGCCGTTCCGCGTATCGGCGAACGCTGAAAGGTCGTCCGCGGCGGAGGATAACGGCTTACGGGCGGCGTCGCGCAGTTCGCGTACCTGTTTGTCAAGCTGTCCGATACGGGTTTTGAGGGCGCAGTCGGGGAAACGGTTCTGGAAGTCGCGCCAGCTGTCGTACTCGTCCTCGGGGTAGAGGTCCTCTTTGGTTACGTCGTCGCCGCGTTCGAGCAAATCGCGCAGGGCGGCGCGGACGTAGGTTAAGAGTTCGCGTTCCTCGTCGGTATTGACGGGCGTCGCGCCGGGGAGGAGTTTTTCGACCATCTTGGCGGCGTCGGAGGAAGTCGCGGAAGGCGCGGGGCGTCCGGACGTGACTTTCTCGGAACGGAACAACACTTCATCGTCGCGCATGGTACGGAAGCAGTAAGGGCAGGTGAATTGATAAGCCATACAAACAACGCTCCTTTCGCGTGGAAACGGGCGCCGCTGGACGGCCCGCGAGCGTATTGTAGCACACTTTCCGCGCCGTCGCAAGCGCTTGCGCGGACGGAAAAGCGGAGACGGAAAAAAGGAATGGAACCGCCGGAACGACGCCGGGCGGCTCCATATGTTTCAAATTCCTCGGATTGCGTCGCGCAGACAGCCGTTTGTCTCGCATTTGACGATACAGCTTCCGTTTCGGGACTGGTATTCAAGCTGTCCGCCGCAACGCGGACAAATCACGACTTCGTCAGGGTGTTCAAATTTCCGGTCTAACGCTTTGATTTCCTGTTCCGTGTAATTCATCATAGCCCGTCCCCTTTTCCTAGAGAAGATACGCTTTTTTCCACACAAGTCAAGCGCGAAAAGGCGACGGACGGAACCCGTGCAACCGGATTCCGTCCGCCTGTATTGTAGAAGGAGGGAGAAAACGCATCGGGCTGGGAGTGACCCTCTGCATGGTGAGTAGTATAGCGGGGAAATTTTGCGAAAGTATGACGGACTTGTGAACAATCTGTAAACTTCAACCGGAAAGTGTGAACAAACTGTAAATTAGATTCCCGCGCCCCGGAAAGGGGAGGGGGCAACGGAACTTCCGGCTTTCGGCGACGGCGAGGGCGTCGCAACGGATAATTTCATGAAGATTTGAATGTGGTCATGATGTAGTCCTTAGTTTTTCCCTGTTTCCGTTGCATGTAAACGAGGACGCCGCCTTTCCGCGCAATGCGTTCATTAACTTTAGGGAGCGTGCGTGAATCGGGTTCGTCTCCGGCCGTTCTACGCCACGCTTCGATACGTCGCTCCAGCATTTTGCGGGCGACATAATAGCGGTTCGGAAATTCCTGAAACGTAACGAAAGGGTACAGTTTCTTCTCTCCCTGATACATTTTTTCGCGCATTTCCACATGGGTAATTGTCAGCCACTGGTCAATGACATCGTCGGTGGAGAGTTGTCCGGAAACTTCTTTCTTTTTCTCCTCAATCTCCTTGATTCGACTTTCGGAGAGAAATTTTCTGCTTTCGGCGACGGCGAGGGCGTCGCAACGCTCATTGTACGCGTTTCCGGCGTGACCGCGCACCCAGTGACAGCGTAAGTCATGGGTTTGGGCGAGGTTGAGGAGGGTTTCCCAGAGGTCGGGATTGAGGGCGGGGTCGGTTTTGGTTCTCATCCAGCCGTTACGCCGCCAGCGGACGGCCCAGCCCTTTTCGAGCGCGTCGAGGACATACTTACTATCAGAGTATAATTCCACAACGCACGGCTCTTTGAGCGCGGAGAGCGCGGAGATGATAGCGGTCAATTCCATACGGTTATTTGTCGTGGACGGTTCGCCGCCGGAGAGTTCGCGCTCGTGTTCGCCGTAGCGCAGGACGGCGGCCCAGCCGCCGGGGCCGGGATTGCCGGAGCAGGCGCCGTCGGTGTAGACGGTGACGGTTTTCATAGGGGCGTCTCCCCGCTCTCAGGGGGCTTGGACAAATCGACGGGCGGCGCGGAGGGCGTGACGTTGTCGGGCGGCGCGGCGTCGGCGTTCCGGTTACGGACGGTATCGGGGCGGCGGATGGGGTTTCCCTGACAGGCGTAGATAACGCGGGTATCGGCGATACGGTCATGGAGGGCGCGTTTTTCGCGGTCGGGGAGAATCATGAGGTAGCCGATAAAGGCGACGGCGGAGAGGTAGCGTCCGACGGTTTCGCGCAGGACGGTTTGCCAGAAGGTGAGGCGGCCCCGTTCGACGCTGATGACTTCCAGTTTGAGCAACATTTTCCCGACGGTGGCGCCTTGGCTCCACGTCATGGCGACGAAGTAAATGACGGGGACGAGGTAGGCGGCAATGTCGAGGGGGGTATAGCGGAAGAGCAGGGCCTGATTCATAGGAACGGAGACGCGGGAGAGGAGCAGAACCCACCGGGCGAAACGGAGCATGGACATAGGAATGAGCATCACGAGCATATCGACGAGCCAGGCGAAAAAGCGCACGGCGAACCCGGCGTAACAAACATCCTCACGCATGATAGAGAATCGCCCCATTTCTGTAGTCGGAGACCATATCGCGGAAGAGTTCGAGTTCGGACTTGGGCCGGGCAAGGTTGGCGCGTGACCAGAGAAAATCCATGACGCTGAAAACGCCGGCGCGGTCGGGGACATAGATTTCGGCGTCGGAGGCGAGGCCGCACTTTTCGAGAATGGCGTCAAAGGCCTCCTCCTCCCCGGCGATATAGTCGATAAGGCCGCGCTCAAGAGCCTGCTGGGCGGAGTAGATTCTGCCGTCGGCGAGGTCGCGCACGCGTCCGGGGTCGAGGTTGCGTCCGGCGGCGACGATTCCGACGAACTGCTCATAGGATTCGTCCACGAGGGACTGGAGAATGTCGCGCTGTTCGTCGGTGAGGGTTTCCCACGCGGAGCCCATGGCCTTATTGCGTCCGGCGGTGATGTCGACGGAGGTCACGCCGATTTTCTCGGACAGGCCTTGATAGTTGAGCAGGGACATAATGACGCCGATGGAGCCGGTCCACGCGTTGCGGTTGGCGTAGATTTCGTTGGCGGCCATGGAGATATAGTAGCCGCCGGAACACGCTTCGCTGGTAAAGTAGGCGTAAATCGGGCGTTGCGTGGCGTCGCGGTACTCCATGAGCTTGAGATAGAGTTCGTCGGACTCGTAGACGGTGCCGCCGGGGGAGTTGACGTACAGGAGAATGCCGCGGTTGTCGGGGTCGTCTATGAGCGCGTCCACGAGGTTCATATAGAGCGTATGGTCATAGGCGTTGGCGGGGACTGCGGCGTACGGGGAGACGGCGCTTCCGGACGGCGCGATGTCGCCGACAATATCGAGTTCGGCGAGGAAGGGTTCGGACGGGAACTCAAAGGAGACTTCATTCGAGAAGAAGTCGGCGAGGCCGCTGACGCCTTCCATGCTGTTCATAGCGGCGGCGTTGAGCGACGAGGCTGACTGTACGCCGAGATAGCCCGTGACGGCGAATAATACGGTTGCCGCGAGAACGGCGAGAAACTGCTTGAACTTCATAAGTAGTCCTCCATAGGGGAGACGTTTTTTTGTCCCTTTGCAAGTTTTCATTCCCCCCTCTGTCACTTCGTGACATCTCCCCCCGTACCGGGGGGCGACATTGGCGCAACTCCGCAAAGTTTTCAAGATTGCGCTTTCAAGTTTACCCTTCCCCCGGAACGGGGGAAGGTGGCGCGCAGCGCCGGATGAGGGCAAGTTTTATCCCGCGCCGGATAGGGGCAAGTTTCATCCGGCGTGGGCGCAACTCCGCTTACGCCTTCGGCGAGACGGGGGGCAATTCTTCGGGGGGGTCGAGTTCGGACGAGGCGAGCGCCATGGAAATGAGCTGGTCGCCGTCCTCACGAAAGCGCATGACGATGACGCCTTGGGTAGCGCGTCCGGCGATTTTGATACGCTGTACGGCGGTGCGGAGCAGGTTCCCGTTCCGGGACATGAGCAGGACGTCTTCGGAGCCGTCCACGACGCGGACACCGACAATTTTGCCGGATTTTTCGGTGACGGCGTAGTTCCGGACGCCAATCCCGCCGCGGGCCGTGATACGGTAATCGCTGACGAACGAGCGCTTGCCGAACCCGTTTTCGGTGACGGAAAGCACGGTACGTCCGGGCGGGGCGCAGTCGGCGCCGACGACGTAATCGCCCTCACGGAGCTTGATACCGCGCACGCCGGCGGCGGTACGGCCCGAGGGACGGATTTCCGATTCCGGGAAGTGCACGGCCTGTCCGTCATGGGAGGCGATAAGGAGATTTTGCTGACCGTCGGTTTCGCGCACGGCGATTAAGCGGTCGCCGTCGTCGAGGGTAAGGGCGCGGATACCGCGATTCCGGACATTGCGCAGGGCGTCCACGGACATGCGCTTGACGACGCCGTTTCGCGTGACCATGACGAGGAAGCGGCTTTCGGGGTCGCTGACGTTGCGCGTATGAATCATGGTCTGCACGCGTTCGCCGTTCTCAACGGGGAGGATATTCACGACGGCGGCGCCTTTGGCGGCCTTACCGGATTCGGGTATCTGATAGCCCTTTTTGCGATAGACTTTTCCGGTATCGGTAAAGAAGAAGATAAAGTCATGGGTGGACGCGGTGAACAGGTCGGTGACGGCGTCCTCTTCGCGGGTGGTAATGCCGCGCCGCCCCATGCCGCCGCGGGACTGTCCGGCGTACTCGCTGACGGGCGTCCGCTTGATGTAGCCGGCCTCCGTGAGCGTGAACACGCACTCTTCCTCTTCGATTAAATCCTCAATGTCGAGGTCGTCCTCCACGTCCTGAATCTCGGTCTGACGCTCGTCGCCGAACCGCCCGGAAATGGCGATAAGCTCCTCTTTGAGAATCCGCCGCACGAGCGCGGGGTCGGACAAAACCCGCTGGAAGTAGGCGATTTGCTTTTCGAGTTCGTCGTACTCGGTCTGCAACTTTTCGCGGTTAAGGCCTTGCAGGGCGATAAGGCGCATATCGCAAATGGCTTGCGCTTGGGTTTCGTCAAGCTCAAAGCGGGTCATGAGGTTTTCTTTCGCGTTATCGTAACTGGAACGGATAATCCGGATGACTTCGTCAATATTCTCCTGCGCGATAAGCAAGCCTTCGAGCAGATGGGCGCGCTCTTGGGCTTTGGCGAGGTCGTAGCGCGTTCGCCGGACGATAACATCCTCTTGGAACGTCAGATACTCGTCGATGATATGCCGGAGGGATAGAATTTTCGGCTGTTTCTGGTTATCGACCAACGCCAGCATGATGACGGCGAAACTGGACTGCAAGGCGGTCTGCGCGAACAGACGGTTCAGCACGACTTGCGGATTTGCGTCCTTTTTGAGTTCGATAACGACGCGCATACCGTTGCGGTCAGTCTCGTCGCGGAGGTCGGAGATACCCTCAAGGCGCTTGTCCTTGACCTGTTCGGCGATATTGCGGATGAGCTGACGCTTGTTGACCTGATACGGCAACTCGGTAATGACGATTCTTGTACGGTCACGCCCGAACTCCTCAAACTCGTGACGGGCGCGGATAAGAATCCGTCCGCGTCCGGTAGCGTAGGCGGCGCGAATGCCGGAACGTCCCATAATGATTCCGCGTGTCGGGAAGTCGGGGCCTTTGATATGCTGCATGAGGTCGGAGAGCGTGGCGTCGGGGTTATCGAGTACGCACACGCACGCGCCGATAACCTCTTTGAGGTTATGCGGCGGGATGTTGGTTGCCATGCCGACGGCGATACCGGAAGAGCCATTGACTAATAAATTGGGAAACCGGGCGGGGAGAACGCGGGGTTCCTTACGGTTTTCGTCAAAGTTGGGGTCCCAGTCGACGGTATCGCGGTCGATGTCGCGGAGCATTTCGGCGGAGATTTTGGACAGCCGCGCCTCGGTGTAACGGTACGCGGCGGGGGGGTCGCCGTCCACGGAGCCGAAGTTTCCGTGACCGTCCACGAGCATATATCTCATGGAAAAGTCCTGCGCGAGACGTACCATGGCGTCGTAAACGGAGGCGTCGCCGTGGGGATGATACTTGCCGAGCACTTCTCCGACGGTAGTGGCGGATTTGCGGAAGGGCTTATCGGCGGTGAGGCCGTCCTCGTACATGGCGTAGAGAATGCGGCGGTGCACGGGTTTGAGACCGTCGCGCACGTCGGGCAAAGCGCGGCCCACAATGACGCTCATGGCGTATTCGATATAGGATTTTTCCATCTCGTCGACTAACCGGGATTCGGTGATTATCTGGTCAGGGAACGCGATGTCTTGGGGTTGATAGTCTCTGTTATGGGCCATAACGCGAAGTCTCCTTCAATGGGATTGCGCGGGGGAAATAGCCCCTGTCCGTCGGCGCGGAGACGGGGACGGACGGGGCGGGGGTTCAGGATAATGTCATTCACTTAAATCGTTCGCAAAACCCCTCCCCTGTCCCCCTCCCCTTTCAGGGGCGGGGGAACGGATTTTTCAGGCCGCTGAAAGTCCCGGAAGTCCCCCCTGAAAGGGGGGATTTAGGGGGGTTCTTCGTAAAGTGAATGACATTAGGACGGACGGGGCGGGGGGTCAGGACAGCTTTTCGGCGAGAATGTCAAGGATTTTCCCGTCGCGGATGTCGGTAAAGGCGTGGGCGCAGGCGACGAACAGGAGCGCGACGCCCATGACATAGGACAGCCAGCTTTTCCGGCGTCCGGCGTCGGCGAGCGTGCACAGGCCCAGAACGCCCTCGACGATACTGAACGCGAACGCCGGACGGATTTTCCGGGCGAACTCGATTTCAACGCGCCGCTGTTCGGCCCGGGCGGCGCTGTGGAACATACGGCCCATGAAATTCCGGGACGCGTCCAGCGGCTTTTTGAGCAATGCAATCATTCGGCGTCCTCCCCGTCGGCTTCGGCTTCGGATTCCGCGTCAGCTTCGGCGGCGTCAGCGGCTTTGGCCTCGGCGTCGGCGGCGACGGTGTCGGCGGCGGCCTTGACCACATCGGCGGCGGCTTTGACCGCTTCGGCGGCGGTCTTGACGGCGTCGGCGGCGGCTTCGGGGACTTCCCCGGCGGCGTCGGACGCGTCGGTTTCGTCGTCTTCGTCCTCTTCAAAATCGTCCTCATCTTCGCCGGTGAGCCAGTCATAAGCGGAGGCGCAGAGGGCGACGACGCCAAGGATAGCGGCAATCAGTCCGGCGGCGACGGAAAGCGTGTTCCGTTTGCGCGTGCCCTTGATGATTCCGGCGCTACCGAGAAGCAGAGAGGCGATACCGCAGATAAGTTTGGTCAGACAAGACATAATGGAGACCTCCTAAAGTAAAATATAGCGTTTCTACCCACTCGCTCCGCACGGGAGCGAGACGAAACCGACATGGATACGCGCTTGTCACGTATGGGAGCGAGACGAAAGCGACACGGATACGCGCTTGTCACGTAAGGAAAGGCGGACGTTGTACGGCGCGGACGCCTGACGCTTTTCCACAAACTTTAAAACGTTGTGGAAAACTTGTCAGATGTCGATATTGACCGCGTACATGGCGTTGCGTTCAATCCACTCCTTGCGGGGTTCGACCTGTTCGCCCATGAGGATAGTAAAGACTTCGTCGGCGCGGACGGCGTCGTCGAGGGTGATACGGCGCAGGGAACGGCGGGCGGGGTCCATAGTGGTTTCCCACAGTTCGTGGGGGTCCATTTCGCCGAGGCCCTTGAAGCGATTAATTTCGACTTTGACGTTGGGATTGCCGCCGCGCAATTCGGCGCTGACTTTATCGCGTTCGGCGTCGGAGTAGGCGACGCGGACGGTCTTTCCTCTGGTGAGCTTATAGAGCGGGGGGACGGCGGAGTAGACGTAGCCGCGCTCGATAAGGGGGCGCATATAGCGGAAAAAGAACGTCAAAAGCAGTGTGCGGATATGGGCGCCGTCAACGTCGGCGTCGGCCATGATGATGATTTTGTGTTAGCGGAGCTTGTCGATATTGAACTCGTTGCCGATACCGGCGCCAAGGGCGACAATCATGGGGTAGAGCTTGTCATTGCCGTAGATTTTATCGGCGCGGGCCTTTTCGACGTTGAGCATTTTCCCCCACATGGAAAGAATCGCCTGAAAGCGGGAATCGCGTCCCTGAATAGCGGAGCCTGCGGCGGAATCGCCCTCGACGATATAGATTTCGCATAAGGACGGGTCGCGCTCGTTGCAGTCCTGTAGCTTATCGGGCATTTGACCGGATTCGAGTCCGGTTTTCCGTCGGATAGATTCCCGCGCCTTTTTGGCGGCTTCCCGCGCCCGTGACGCCGTCATAGCCTTATCGACGATGGCGCGGGCGGTCTGGGGATTCTCTTCCAGAAACGTTTCCAGCTTTTCGGAAACCATAGCGTTGACAAGCGTCCGGATTTCGGCGTTGCCTAACTTGGCCTTGGTTTGTCCCTCGAACTGGGCCTCTTCCAGCTTGACGGAGATGACGCAGGTCAGACCTTCGCGGCAGTCCTCGCCGGAGACTTTTTCATCGTCCTTGAGGAGTTTCATTTTGTGCCCGTATGCGTTGAGGACGGACGTAAGAGCGCGTTTAAAGCCTTCTTCGTGCATGCCGCCTTCGGGGGTGTGGACGTTGTTAGCGAATGAGAAGATGGTCTCGTTGTAGCCGTCGTTGTACTGCATGGCGATTTCGGCGACGGAGCTTTCGCGCTGTGCGGTCATGTAGATGACTTCGGGGTGCAGGGGTTCGCGGTTCTTATTGAGCCACGTGACAAACTCGCGGATACCGCCGTTATATTGCATGTCATGCTGTTGTTCCTGACCGGGCCGGGCGTCGACAGTACGGATATGCAGTCCGGCGGTCAGGAAGGCCTCTTCGCGCATACGGGTGCGGAGGATGTCATAGTCATAGACGGTATCGTCAAAGATTAGGGGGTCGGGCTTGAAGGTGACGGTTGTGCCGGTAGTGTCGGCGCGTCCGACGACGGTCATAGGCTGGACGACTTCGCCGCGGGCGAATTTCATCTGATAGACTTTCCCGTCGCGGCGTACCTGTACGGTGAGCCACTCGGAAAGCGCGTTGACGACGGACGCGCCGACGCCGTGCAAGCCGCCGGAGACCTTATAGCCGCCACCGCCGAACTTGCCCCCGGCGTGCAGGACGGTATAGACGACCTGTAAGGCGGGCAGACCTGTCTGGGCCTGAATGTCGACGGGGATACCGCGTCCGTTGTCGGTGACGGTGATGGTATCGCCGTCGTTGATTTGCACGAGGATGTCGGTACAGAACCCGGCTAAGGCCTCATCAACGCAGTTGTCGACGATTTCGTAGACGAGGTGGTGCAGGCCGCTGGAGGAGGTGGAGCCGATATACATGCCGGGGCGTTTGCGCACGGCCTCAAGGCCCTCTAAGACTTGGATTTCTGACGCGTCGTAAGCGGACGCGGATTGACGGTTTTCCATGGGGATACGTTTCCTTTCTCCGGGACTGTCGTTTGATTTTCCATTATAGCACAGAATCCGGAAAAACAAAAGCATAAAATAGCGCTTGCGGAAAATTTTTTTCTCCCCCCTCTGTCGCCTTGCGGCGACATCTCCCCCCCGTTCCGAACTTCTCTCCCCCCTCTGTCACTTCGTGACATCTCCCCCCGTTCCGGGGGGCGACTTTTGGCGCAACCCCGCGACGTTTTCAAAGATTGCGCTAGAATCTTACCCTTCCCCCGTCTACGGGGGAAGGTGGCGCGCAGCGCCGGATGAGGGCAAGTTTCATACGGCGCGGGGGAGACGGGGGCGGCGTCATTCGGCGTCCCACGGTTCGCCGCGGCGGAGGATGGCGGCGGGGGAGAGCGGGGAGAGACGGACAATCTGGGCGTGGTAGGGGTGGGTGGTGACGACGAAGGAGCGCGGGAGCTGACCGGAGGCGTCGAGCGTGAGACCGTCGGCGTCGGCGCGGGAGAGGTATTCGCGTCCGCGCCGACTGACGGTGCAATGGTCGAGGTCGAACACGCCGACGACGCTTTCGGCGCGCAGGAGTTCATTCTGACCGATATGCAGATAGGTTTTCATGTCCAGTGACCGGTGATATTTTCGGAGTTTTCGTACTTATCGGGGGGGAATTTCCAGCTAAAGAACTGGTTGCGGAGGGTGTATTTGCGTAGCGAGAGTTCGCCCCGCACGCCGTTTCCGCCTATGACGGCCTCGGAGACGTAGCAGGGATAGCCGCTGATAAAGCGTCCGACAAGTTTCCAGTAAATCCAGCGCGGGAGACTGCCGTTGAAAATGCCGTAGTTCAGGGTGGTGGCCTTGTAGAGATAATTCTGGTCGAACTCCATAGTGATGTCGGAGGCGATGCCGTTGGAGTAGCGCAGGAGGACGCGGCTTTCGTCGGAGCGGAAACGGATGTAGGCGAGTTTGGTATCGGATTTAGCGGGGGCGTAAGCGGCCCAGAACTCTTGGGCCTTGGCGCCTTCCAGCTCAAAGTCGCCGTACTTCATGGTTCTGACAAGGGACATCATGGTCTGATAGAGTTCCATGTCGTCGGCGGCGTCGAACTCGATTTCGCGGGAGGCGCCGGACTGTATCTGGTCGTCCATTTCCTGACGAATGTCGGTGGGATTGGCGCGGGTATCGGTAAATTCGGGCACGGAGCAGATTTCGGCGAGCAGGATGATGATAACGAGCAGAAACTTAATGAGCGTAAGGCCGACGGAGAGAACCTTATCGCGGGCGGCTTGCAGGGGAGAGGCGGCGGCCTCGTCGGTGGTGGTGGTATTGGTAGTCCAAGTAGCCATAGTGGGATTTCACCTCATTGCGTTATTTTTCTATAGGGGGATGGGGGACGCGTTATTTTCTATAGGGGGAATGGGACAAGGGGACGCTGAAAGTCTACCCTTCCCCCATGTCGCCCCCACGAAGTGGGGGAGATGTCGCCGTAAGGCGACAGAGGGGGCGGGGGAAGGCGCCGCGCAGCGCCGGATGAGGGCGAATTTGATTTCGCCAGTCTTACAGGAAACCGTCGTCGAGGGCGTTGATTTCGCCCATATCGAAGTGTCCGCCCATGGATTCTAGGACGCTGACGCGCCGCTGACGTTTGGAATTTTCCATGCACTGGTGAATCAGTTCCTTGACGGCCTTAGGGTTTTTGATATTGACGAGGTCGGCGCGGGGGGAGGTCTGGTCGCCGGAGATAACGCTGACGGTACCCACGCCGCAGAGACGTTGCCCGAGGGTGATAGTGAGATGGAGGTCCTGCACTTTATAGAGCATAATTTCCTCTTCCTGAAAGCGGAGGATTCCGGTTTCGATAAAGAGGCGGTCGTCGCTGAGGCGGTAGCGGGTGAAGGTCAACGGGAGGCCGCAGATACGTTTCCGGTCTTGCCAGAGGTAGCGGATTTCGTAGGACAAGGGGGTGTCACTTCCTTTCATGGGGGGAGCGGGGCGCGGTTGCGGGCGGGACATGCTCTGTTTGCCATTTGCGCGGCCCGTATGCGCGTTTTTGCGTTTGGGGGTATCGGGACATAGTTGAGGAGCAAAAATCGCGCCAGCGTGCCTTAAAACGCGATTCTGACGGATTGCGCTTTCAAGTCCCGTCTCCCCGCCCCTGAAAGGGGAGGGGGTCAGGGGGAGGGGTTTTGTGACGGCGCGGGAGTGGCATTACAAAGGGCAGGGGGAGGGGGTTTGTCTTACAGGAACCCGTCGTCGAGGGCGTTGATTTCGCCCATGTCGAAGTGTCCGCC
>JAFSOM010000105.1 GCA_017447005.1 Oscillibacter sp. | reverse complement strand
TTCATCCTGAAAGAGTTCGGGCTGGAAGGCCCCCATTGCCACATCATCAACGGACACATCCCCGTCAAGGCCGGGAAGGGCGAAAGCCCCATCAAGGGCGGCGGCAAGCTCATCGTCATAGACTGCGGGTTCTGCAAAGCCTATCAGCCCACTTCCGGCATCGCGGGCTACACGCTGGTCTACAATTCGCGGGGCTACCGGATTATCGCCCATCAGCCTTTCGCCGGGAGGGAAAAGGCGATTACGGAAAACTTCGACATCGCCAACGCCACCGATATTTTTGAGCGTCTGGAATCGCGGGAGAAAGTGGCGCAGACCGATGAGGGGCGCAGGCTCCAAACGCAGATAGACGATTTGAGACGACTGCTGGAAGCCTATAAAGCCGGCGCCGTTACGGAGGACCACCGGGAGGCGTAAGGAACGCGCAACAGGGACTGGATTCCCCGGCCAGTCCCTGTTTAAGCGGAAATTTCGTCGACATTATCCTTGAAATCAGCGTCTCAATGCGTTAAAATAGGCGTGTCAGCGTTATCAACGGCTGTCATGATAATCGGGCGTATAAAACGCCGCCAACCTGCGCAAAGTCGATACGCCCGCCGGATAGCGTCGAATTGTCATGGCGTCTGGTTTGAAACATGGGAGAGCGTGATATGAAAAGACAGAGCGCAAAGGAACTGATGGGCGAATCTTTTCGGGAACTCGCAAAGCGGAAGCCTATCAACAAGATTACCATTGCCAATATCGCCGATAACTGCGGAATGACGCCGCCGACGTTCTATCATCATTTCCGCGACAAGTACGACCTCATGGCGTGGCTTTACGTTTCAGACGCAAAGAACATTATGAGGCGGATAGGAAAAGACGGGTATCAGTGGCGGGACACGCTTCCGGACGGCATGAGATATTTTGCGGAACATAAGAGCGAACTGCTCAACGCCTTTACGCATACCAGCGGGCGCGAGGCGTTTCTTGGCTATATGATGCGGGCCAATACGGAGTTGCTCTCTACGGAAGTGCGAAAAAAACTCATGACGGAGAAGATTCCCGAAGATATTCTCCTGATGATTAAGATATACTGCTATGGAACCGTCGCCTATATTTGCGAGTGGGTCGCTGACAATATGCCCGTTTCCCCGGAGAAAGCCGCCCATGCAATGGAAAACTGTCTGCCGGAGCCGCTAAAGCCCTATCTCTATCCGTGAAAGCGAGATTTGCTTTATAATTTGGCGAAAATGTAAAAACGCTTTATAAAAAGTCGAAATTCTAAATTGACACTCGGCTTTTTTACGGTTATTATAGGGGCATACGCGTAACAAACGCGTCATTCAGAACACGGGAGGTAATCATCATGGCGAATCAGGAAAAGATTATTGAGGGATTGCAGACCATCGTCACGGACTTGGCCCAGCAGGCGGACGGACACGCGATTCAGTCCAAAATCTTCTATGCGGAGGGCTTCACGAAACTAGGCGCGAAGTACGCCGAACACGCCTCGGAGGAGCGCGGTTACGTTGACCAGTGCGTTGACCGTATTCTTGACCTCGGCGGCGAAGTGAAGAACGGCGCGAAGAAGGAAACGCCGGTATGCAAAGACCCCGTGGACTGGGTGAAGTACGATTTGCAGGTCTCTATTGACGGGCTGGCGTGGCTCAAAACGCTCGTCGAAGAGGCCCGGGACGACTACACGACATTCGACATCCTGAAAAAGTACTATCAGGACGAGGAAGAGGATATGTACTGGGGACAGCAACAATTAGAGCTGATTGAGTGTATCGGCAAGCAGAACTGGCTCCTTCAACAACTCTGATGAGGACGCGCTGTGATTCCTGAAAACGTCCGAAAAGTCTTTACGGACAATCTATGGTTCCTCGCTACCTGCGGCGACGGGCCGAATGTAGTTCCGGTGGGCTTTAAATGCGTTACCGACGACGGGAAATTCGCCGTTGGCGCGCTCCTTCTGGAAACGACGCTGGAGAATATCAAAGCCAACAGCAGGGTTGCCATTGCCGCCGCGAATCCTCTGACGGCGGAAGCGTATCAGGTCAAGGGCACGGCGGAACTTGTGACGGAGGGGCCGGTTTACGAACATTACGCGAATCTGGCGGAGGAAACCTATCGCGGTGCTCACCCCGTAAGATGCGTCGTGATTGTGACGCCGGAAAAGCTGATTGTGGCAAGCCCCAACGACGACAATAAACGGGAACTCCCGCTGTGAAAAGGAGTTATGACGTATGAGCGGAATTGAAAAAGTGTACGAGTTTTTGGACGCGGCCCATAATTACTGTCTCGCCACAGTGGAAGGCGACCAGCCGCGTGTGAGAGTGTTCGGTACGGCGCTCCTGTACGACGGCAAGCTCTATATTCAGACTGGCAAGTCTAAGGATGTCTCTAAACAGATTGCCGCGAATCCGAAAGTGGAGATTTGCGCCTTTAAGGGCGGCAAATGGCTGCGCGTCGCCGGAGAACTCGTCAACGACGACAACCGCGATGTGAAAGTCGCAATGCTGGACAAAATGCCGAGCCTCAAAGGCGCCTACAGCGCGGACGACGACAACATGCAGATGTTGTACTTCCAGAATGCTACGGCTACGTTCAGCTCTTTTACGGAAGAGCCGGAAACCGTTCGGTTTTGAGAGTTCTTAACAGGAAGCAAAGAGGCGGGCGTTGAAGATAACGCCGCATACGCCAGCCTCTTGCGAAATTATGGCGGAGGACGCTCCGCCTGTACGCAACGAATGATGCGCATTTATGAAGGAGGTTATATCCATGGCGATTGTTTCCGCGACCGAAATGGTCAACAAGGCTCATGAGGGGCGCTACGCTATCCCGGCGTTCAACACCAACAATCTTGAATGGACGCAGTGCATTTTAAAGGCCGTTCAGGAGACCCGGACCCCCGTTATGATTCAGACCTCGGAAGGCGCCGCGAAGTATATGGGCGGCTACAAGACGGTCGTTGACATGGTGAACGATTTAATCGACTCCATGGGAATCACTGTTCCGGTCGCGTTGCACCTCGACCATGGCACCTACGAGGGCGCGAAGGCGTGTATTGAGGCCGGATATTCGTCCGTGATGTTTGACGGCTCTCACTACTCCATTGAGGAGAACATTGAGAAGTCCAAGGAGATTATCGCGCTTGCCCACGCGAAGGGCGTTTCCGTGGAGTGCGAAGTCGGCGGCATTGGCGGCACTGAGGACGGCGTTACCAGCAACGGCGAGTTGGCCGACCCCGCGGAATGCAAGGCCGTCGCCGACCTTGGCGTCGATTTCCTGGCCGCCGGAATCGGCAACATCCACGGCAAGTATCCCGAAAACTGGGCGGGCCTGAACTTTGAGCGGCTCGAAGAAATCAAGGAAGCCATCGGCGGAAAGCCTATGGTTCTGCACGGCGGCTCCGGAATCCCCTTTGAGCAGACTTCCAAGGCCGTTTCGCTCGGCGTTTCCAAAATCAACATCAATACCGAGCTTCAACTGGTATTCGCCGACGCCACCCGCAAGTATATTGAGGCGGGCAAGGACTTGGCGGGCAAGGGTTACGACCCGCGCAAGCTCCTGAAACCCGGCTGTGACGCCATCATCGCAAAGGCGAAGGAACTGTGCGAGGCGTTTGGCGCCGCCGGCAAGGCCTGATACTGTTCGGGCGCGAAAACCGCGTCACGCCGCTTTTCTCAATTGCCTGAAATTTCGGGGCTT
>JAFSOM010000104.1 GCA_017447005.1 Oscillibacter sp. | reverse complement strand
GGCGCTCGTCCGTACAGGCGTCGGTTCGTCCACGCTCGACTTTGCCTTGTCGAATCCCGTGGCGATAACGGTCACGCGGATTTCGTCGTCCATGGTCTCGTCGAACGTCGCGCCGAAGATGGTCAGCGCGTCCGGATGTACGGCCTGCTGTACCAAACTCGCGGCTTGGTCGACTTCCTCCAAACCGATGTCCGGCGAACCCGTGATATTAATCAGAATGCCGCGTGCGCCCTCAATGGACGTTTCGAGCAACGGACTGGAAATGGCCATACGCGCCGCTTCTTCCGCCTTACTCTTGCCTCCGGCGCGGCCAACGCCCATATGCGCCATGCCCGCGTCTTTCATGACGGCGGTCACGTCGGCGAAGTCCAGATTGATAAAGCCCGTGTCGCGGATGAGGTCGGAGATGGACTGCACCGCCTGACGGAGCACGTCGTCGGCGATTTCAAAGGCGTTGACGAACGTGATTTTCTGGTCGGTAGCGAACTTCAAACGGTCGTTCGGGATGATAACGAGAGAGTCGACTTTGCTTTCGAGTTCGGCGATACCGGCCTCGGCGCAACGCATTCTCTGCTTGCCCTCAAAGCCGAACGGTTTCGTGACGACGGCTACCGTGAGGATGTCCATTTCCTTGGCAATCTCGGCCACGACGGGCGCCGCGCCCGTACCGGTGCCGCCGCCCATTCCGGCGGTGATGAATACCATATCGGTATCCTCAAGAACCTTGGAGAGTTGATTTCTGCTTTCCTCGGCGGACTTGCGGCCCACTTCCGGATTGGAGCCGGCGCCCTGTCCGTGGGTGAGCTTCTCGCCAATCTGGATTTTGGAAGTCGCGCTGGAGACGTTCAGCGCCTGTTTGTCCGTGTTGACCGCCACAAAGTCAATGCCCTTAATGCCTGAATTTACCATGCGGTTGACCACGTTACTGCCAGCTCCGCCGACGCCAATGACCCTGATGTTGACGACGCTTTCGGGTCCCGTGTCTAATCCAAATGCCATGTTTACAGCCTCCTGCCATCTGTTGTATCGGCGAACGCTTCCGCCGCTGTTGTCTGGTTTGCGTCAGTCCCTATTGTATGACACTTTTCCTGTCCGGTCAAGCCCCCATTTTCAAAATTTAACGAAATTTTTACAAAAGGCCCCGCGGATTCCCCGTTTCGCCCCCCTCCGTCGCCTGACGGCGACATCTTCCTAAAAGGCATGGGCGGTAAGCCGGATAAAACTTGCCCTCATCCGTCACTGCGTGACACCTTCCCCCGTTCCGGGGGAAGGACAGACTTGAAAACGTTTGCGTTTAAAATTTCCGCGCAGGCGACGATTTCTCATCATTTTTCATGAAAAACGTTGCAAATTTGCCCTTCCCCCGTCTACGGGGGAAGGTGGCGCGCAGCGCCGGATGAGGGCAAGTTTTATTCGGCGCCGGGCGGGGTGCTTTTATCCCCCCTCTGTCGCCTTGCGGCGACATCTCCCCCCAAAGGGGGGCGACAAGGGCGCGTCACCTGACAGCGACATCTCCTCCAAAGAGGGCGACAAAGGCGCGTGGGGCTTTAGGGGAATCGCGCCGCGCTAGCGTACATTCTGCTGGAAATAGTTTCTATCGTCCCGCGTGAGGTCAAACGTGCCCGTCATGTTCTCCTGAATCTTCTCGCCGGAGATGTAAACGTCCAGCGCGTGCAGTTTAAAGTGATAGTTCGCGTCCAGCGGGAACTTGACCGTGAACCGCCCGCCGTAGTCCATGAGGAGACAGTCGGGCTTGTCAAGGCGGATTCCGTCCACGTCGTCGAGCATTTGGGCCTCGTCGAGCGCGATGAGCAGTTGAATCAAACTGCGCTGTTGGGGGGCGCGGTCTCTGGGAAAGGCGATTGTCGTACCGACGGACGGGGAGAGTATCGGACAGCCCGTGATTTGCGCGTACTCCCCGGCGGAGGCGGCGTCCACGCGGTCGAGAATCTTTCCGTGCGCGCTGACCAGCCAGCAGGCCTCGTCCTGCGGTATCGCCAAGGGAATGACGCATTCTTTGAGGTCGATGATGAGCGTATCAGGGAAGTCGCGGCTGATGTGGGCGTCCTCCAGATAGGTCAGCTCGCGGACAAGCCGCTCCTCCATCTTGTACTTATTGAAGAGGAACATATTTTTCCCCTCGGAGATGTCCGCGACGGAGAGAATCTCGGCGTCGCTGTAACGGTGGGCGCCGACAATCTTGACAATCTTGACGCGGAAAAACATAATCAGCGCCGCCAGAACCGTGGCGAAAATCACCAGCGTGGACAGAAAGCGGTACAGATAGCCGAAATCCCTGCGGTTCCGTCTGCGCCGTCGTCCGGGACGCCGGACGCGTTGCGCCTCCGCGCGTCGCGCCGGACGCGTCGGCTCCCGCCATATCTCGTTGCGGCGCGTACTGTCCCGGCTCTGACGGCTCCTCCGCCGCGTTCCGCGCCGACTGTCCCGCCGGTTATTGCGTTCCTCTCCAGCCATAAACGTTTCTCCTGTGCAAAATTTCTACTTGAGCGGTTCGGCGCGTAACGCCGGGTAGGGGCTTTTCGCCCCCCCTCTGTCACTTCGTGACATCTCCCCCCGTACCGGGGGGGGGGCGACAAAGACGCTTCCGCCGCTCAGATAGCAAAATTTCCGCGTCCCTGACGCTTTCGCTACTCCTGAAAAACCCCTCCCCCTGTCCCCCTGCCCTTTCAGGGGCGGGGGAACAATCCCTGAACACGCTTTCAAGTCCGGTAAGTCCCCCCTGAAAGGGGGGATTTAGGGGGGTTATTCGTAAAGTTAATGACATTAGATTTAGGGGGTTACGCGCAAAGGTTATAACATTACGTTGCGCGGCGTCAGACGCTTTCGCAGTCCGTAACCCGTACAATATCCGCGCCAAGCCGGGACAAGTCGCGCCGGATGTCCTCATAGCCCCGGTCAAGGTGCCGCAACGCGCTGACATGGGTTTCGCCGTCCGCCGCGAGCGCCGCCACGCATAACGCCGCGCCGCCGCGCAAGTCCGTACACTCCACCGACGCCCCGCGCAAGTCCGTGACGCCGTTGACGACCGCCACGCGTCCGAACACGCGGATGTCCGCGCCCATGCGCCGTAACTCCCCGACGTGACGGTAACGGCTCTCGAACAGGTTCTCCTCAAATACCGTCGCGCCGTCCGCTTTGAGTAACGCCGCCATGAGAACCGATTGCGCGTCGGTGGGGAAACCGGGATACGGCGCCGTCCTGACAGGCCCAATCGCTTTCAGGCGCGGGGGCGTCCGCAAGGCGATACCGTCGGAATCCGGGGCCGCGTCGCAACCGCTTTCGCGTAACGCGGCGAGTACGGCGCCCAAATCCCGCGCCCGCGCCCCGCGTAAGTAGATGTCGCCGCCCGCCGACGCCGCCGCGCATAAGTACGTAGCCGCCGCGATACGGTCCGGCATGACGCGGTAGGCGCAACCATGCGTTTCGCGCCGCCCCGCGACGGTCACGGTAGAGCTACCCGCGCCGCGCACGTCGCCGCCGCAGGCGTTGAGAAATTGCGCCAAGTCGACAATCTCCGGCTCCCGGGCGGCGTTGGAAATGACGCTCACGCCGTCGGCGCCGCAAGCCGCTAACATCAGGTTTTCCGTCGCGCCGACGGACGGCGTGGAAAGCGTGATGTCCGTCCCGCGCAAGCGGCAACCGTCGCAACGGAGCGTTTCGCCGCGTTCGCAAATCTCCGCGCCCATGGCCCGCAGGCCCGACAGGTGCAAATCAATCGGACGCGGCCCGAGCTGACAGCCTCCCGGCATACTGCACGCCGCTTGACCGCAACGCGCCAGTATCGCGCCGAGAAAGATGACCGACGAGCGCATTTCCCTTGTCAGGGCGTCGGAGATGGCGCAGTCGCGGAACGCGGACGTGTCGACGGTCAGCGCGTCGCCGTCCCACGAGGCCGTACAGCCCAGCGCCCGCAGAATCTTGACGGATGTCTCCACGTCGCGCAGTCGCGGACAGTTTCGCAATGTCACGACGCCGTTCGCCAGTAGCGTCGCCGCCAGAATCGGCAGTACGCTGTTTTTGGCGCCCTGTACTTGTAACTCTCCCCGCAGACGCCGCCCGCCCCGGATGATTAGTTCCTCCATGCCGTTTCCCTCCATAAAATCAACGTAACCCGCGCCGGGTTCGCCTTATCCTATGGGGAAAACGTTCTTTCGGTTACTTTTCGATACTCTCTACGGTCTCCAAAATGCGCTCCGTTGCGTCGCGGATACCCAAGGACGCCATAGCCGCCGACATGCGTTCCAGCCGCGCCGCGTCGCGTAACAACTCCGTGACCGTCCGGAACAACAGTTGCCCGGAACATTCCGGCTCCAGCAGTACGACCGCGCCTCCGGCGTCCGCAAGGGCTTGCGCGTTCCTCTCCTGATGATGATTCGTCACATACGGCGACGGTACGAGTACCGCCGGGACGCCCAGCGCGGTCAACTCGCTCAACGTGGACGCGCCCGCCCGCGAAATGACCAAGTCCGCCGCCCGCATGACCAACGGCATATTGTAAATATACTCCGCCAGCCGTATGGACGGGCCATCCGTATTCGTCACGCCCCTGTCCTGTAACAAGGCCCGAATCATGGGGAATCCGGCTTTTCCCGCCGAGTGGATGTGATAAAACGGCTCTTTTCCGGCTTCCAGCGCGATAAAGTCCGCCATTTGCCGGTTCATCCCCGACGCCCCCAGCGAACCCCAGAACGATACGACAAGCGGACGTCCGTCGTCTACGCCGAGTTCCCGTTTGGCTTCGGCCTTCGTGCGTGTGAAAAAGTCTCCGCGCACGGGCGTACCCGTCACGACGACTTTCTCCGGATGTTTATAATTAGCGCGGCAGGCCTCAAAGCCTACCATAATCCTATCGGCTATCGGCTCTAACAGTTGCGTGGTCAGACCGGGTATCATGTTCGATTCGTGCACCGCCGTCGGAATGCCCATCTGCGCGGCGGCCTTAATCGCCGGGTAACTCGCGTAGCCGCCCGTACCAATGACCGCTTCCGGCTGAAACTCTTTCAGAATGCGCCGCGCCTCCGCCGGGGAGCGTACCAGATTGAACGCGCTCACGAGATTATGCCGAATTTCTTTCAGCTTGAAAGAGCGGTGAAAGTTGGACACGTGGACGCTCTTGAACGGATACCCGGCTTTTTCGAGCAAATCGCGTTCGAGACCGCGTTCGGCGCCCACGAACAGAAATTCCGCGTCCGGACACTCCTCCCGGATACGCTGCGCGACCGCTAACGCCGGGTTGACGTGTCCCGCCGTGCCGCCGCAGGTGAAGAGCGCCCGCTTCCATACTTTTTTCATGTCCGCCCCTCCTCACGGTTTGCGACATTCGCCGCCGCTACAATTTCATCTGACGCGATACCGAAAGCACAATTCCCAGTTCCGCAAGCTGTATGAGAATCGCCGTGCCGCCGTAGCTGAAGAACGGCAACGAGATTCCGG
>JAFSOM010000103.1 GCA_017447005.1 Oscillibacter sp. | reverse complement strand
TTGCGTAAACTCCGCGCAAACTTCCGGACTTCCATTCCCGCCGCGTTTCGGTTATGATTTGGGCATACCAAACGAACGCACAAACGCAACGGCACGGGCCGGAGCAATCCGGGCAAATGGAAAAGGAGGAGAGGCAATGGACTTGCTGAAACGGGAAAACGTACAGGTCTGCGAGAAAGCCGCCGACTGGCGCGACGCCATTCGCATTTCCGTAACGCCCTTGGAGCGAAACGGATATGTCGAGCCGCGCTACAAGGAGGAAATCATCGGGAACATCGAGAAGCTGGGGCCGTACATCGTGATTGCTGAAAATATCGCGCTTCCCCATGCGCGGGCCGAACAGGGCGTGATTGAAACGCAACTCGGCGTGACGCTGTTCCGGGAGCCTGTCTTGTTCGACGGAAAGGACACCCCCGCCCGGTTATTCGTCACGCTGGCGGCGAAAGACCCCAACAGCCATCAGGACGCGCTCATGGCGGTCTATGAGATTTTCGGCGACGAGGAGAAATTGGAAGAAGTCCTAAAAGCGCCGGACGCCGACGCCCTGTACGCTTTCTTCGGATAACCGGAACGAAAGAGAGGGAAACAATGCTTGCTATTCTGAACTTCATTCAACAGGTTCTGTCCACCCCGGCGATTTTCGTAGGGCTGATTGCCCTGCTGGGGCTTCTGCTTCAGAAGTCGGACGCGCAGACCTGCGTCAAAGGCACGGTCAAGACGATTCTGGGCTTTATCGTCCTGAACGCGGGCGCGGACGTGGTGCAGGCCGCGATTATCCCCTTCGGCAATTTGTTCCAAGCCGCGTTCGGCGTGGAGGGCGTCGTGCCGAACAACGAGGCGATTACCTCCCTCGCGTTGAGCGAATACGCCGTGCAGACCGCCTCCATCTTTGCGCTGGGAATGTGCTGTAACATTGTCCTTGCGCGCTTCTCCAAACTGAAATACATCTTCCTGACGGGCCACCACGCGTTATATATGTCCTGCCTGATTGCGATTCTCATGTCCATTTCCGGCCTGACCGGGGCAAAGCTGATTATCGCGGGCGCGTTGTTGCTCGGCCTTGTCATGGCGGTATTTCCTGCGCTGATGCAGCCTACCGTTGAGGCGATTACCGGAAACGATACGCTTGCCTTGGGGCATTTCGGGAGCGGCTGCTACTGGTTGAGCGCCCAAATCGGCAAGCTGTTCGGGCGCAAAGAGGACACGACCACCACGGAGGACATTAAATTCCCGCAGACGCTTTCTTTCCTTCGGGAAAACACCATCTCCATCGCGCTGGCAATGTTCCTCTGCTATATTGTAGTGGCGGGCGTGGCGAACTTTACCGCGCCGGAAGTTTCCGCTGAAATCTTCGCGGGCGACCACTGGATTCTGTACTCCATTATCAAGTCCATCACATTCTCCGCTGGCATTTACATTGTCCTCGCGGGCGTCCGTATGCTGATTAACGAGATTGTCCCGGCGTTCAAAGGCATTTCCGAAAAGCTGGTTCCCAACGCGAAACCCGCGCTGGACTGCCCGATTGTGTTCCCCTTCGCGCCGAACGCGGTTCTGATTGGCTTCTTCTGCTCTTTCGTTGGCGGCATGGTCGGCCTTGCGATTCTGGCGCTCATGGGCGGCGCGGGCATGGCGGTTCCTATCATTCTCCCCGGCGCGGTTCTCCACTTCTTCTGCGGCGCGACGGCTGGCGTAT
Source organism: Oscillibacter sp. (assembly GCA_017447005.1). Taxonomy (GTDB): domain Bacteria; phylum Bacillota; class Clostridia; order Oscillospirales; family Oscillospiraceae; genus Oscillibacter. The sequence continues at coordinate 2,011 of JAFSOM010000103.1, read as the reverse complement.
GCGGCAACGCCACGGGCGGCTTGAAAGGCTGTGTTTTCGGCGCGTTCACGCACGGCGTCATCGCCACGTTCCTTGCCGCCGGACTGTACCCCGTGCTTGGCTCTATGGGTTTCGCAAACACCACCTTCTCCGATACGGACTTCACCCTGGTGGGCATTATCTTTGGAAACCTGACGAAAGTCGTTTCCGGCAACGGAATGTTAGTCACAGTCGCCGTCCTGTTCCTTCTGCCGATTGTTTACAATTACACTGTCGGCAAGGAAACAAAAACGGCGGTTGAAAATCACTGAATTGGAGGACGATTCAAAATGGCAAAGAAAATCATGTGCTTCTGCGGCTCCGGTCTGGGAACGTCTTTCGTGATGGAGATGAACGCGAAAAAGGCGTTGCAGTCCCTCGGCGTAACGGACGTGGAAGTCGTACACTCCACCATCGACGACGTAATGCCGGGCGCGGCGGACATCTTCATCTGCGGCTCCGACCTCAAACACATGGGCGAGAAGGCGGGCAAGACCATCGGTCTGGACAACATGGTCTCCGCCGCCGAACTGACCGAGAAGCTCAAGGAAGCGCTGGGCCTCTGAGAAACAATGCCCATTCCCTGTGGCGGCGCCTTCGGGTTCGCCGCAGGGAGGGTACAGGATAAGGAGCGGAATCATGAAGAAGATTGTCTACACAATTAAAGACGAACTGGGAATCCATGTCCGTCCCGCTGGCCTGCTGGTCAAGGAAATCCAGAAGTACGAAAGCGACGTTACGATTGAAAAGAACGGCAAGAGCGTCAGCGGACGCAAGCTGATGGCTCTGATGGGACTTGGCGTCAAGTGCGGGGAAACAATCAGCGTAACGGTGGAAGGTTCCGACGAGGAGTCTGCCGCCGCCGCAGTCGAAGCGTTCTTGAAAGAGAATTTGTAATTCGCCCAGCGCCGCCCTTTTGAAACGCTTTGGGTATGCGCGAATAACATCATCGCACAAATTCAAGAATTGCCGAAACGCTGATTATCAGCATTATGCCCTCTCCTTCCTTTCTAATAGCGGGTCGCCCAATCAATCATCACTGGGCGACCCGCAAATTGATTGGCTGGCGTCAAGTTGTCTGCTGAACGCAGAAGACATAGTAGCTTCTCTTTGTGAATCTTGCGCCGTTACTATATCATACTTATTCCGAAAATGGGACGCTGTTTTCAGATTTTCATGGAGGTTTGATTTTATTTTGGGTCATGACCTTGACACAGAGTTTCTCAACGCTGTATAATGCCAACTCAGAAGAAACGAACGCGGATGACGATGAAATGACATGGAGGCGATATTATGCGACAGGAGAAACCGCCGTTGATTTCCGTGACGGACGATTCTTTCGCGGAGATTCGTGAATACAGTTTCGCGTTGTCTGCGGAATTGACGGGGCGTAGCGACATCTATCTGTTCATTGAACAGTCCCTGCACGACGATAAAGCAGACAGCGCCGTCTATATGCCAGTGTGGATACAACCCGGCGTCCTTACGGACGGACGGCTTCGCCTTGGATTTATCACAATACCGAGGGAGGACTTTGCGCAGAAGGGAACGCGTGGGATTGTGGACGCGCTCAACAACGATGAGCGAATCAGAGAGAAACTGGAGAGGGTTATCCCCAAAATCAGGGAGCTTATCGAACGGGACGAACAGGAACGGCGACAACGGATAAATAATCCCTGAAAGCTCATGGCTAACGCCTTTTCACATATGCGTAAAGAAACGTCCTTGTTTACCCGGCGTCGGGCGAACAAGGACGTTTTTGCTTTTTCGGCGTCTTTGCGGAGCGACCGCTGGCGGCGTTCCGTCTTACGGTTTTACGATGTCTTTGCGCTACCGCAAAGCGGCATGAAATGTAAGCGTTGTCTGTAGGGGCGTGTAGCGCAAAGGCGTAGAATATGCGATAATGAATCCCGATAAGTATCGCTAAGTGTCGATACTTATCGGGACTATTATATAAGGAGTGGTACGGATGAACGCGAACGAAGCGAAACAT
>JAFSOM010000102.1 GCA_017447005.1 Oscillibacter sp. | reverse complement strand
TGTCATTAATTTCCTCCGTACCGTCAATGCTGACTCGAATACACACGAGATTCTTAAGGCTTCGGAGTTCGTGAACATATTGATCGACAATAAGTCCGTTCGTGTAAATTGAGTAACGCATTGGCTTTAAGTCAAGATATTTCAAAATATCTATAACGTCTTTCCTGCAAAACGGCTCTCCTCCAGAAATCCGCACTCTAAAAACACCACATTCTTCTAATCTATCAATTATTAACTTCCAATCAGCGATACTAAGATAAGCACCGTGTCTCCGATTCCCATTAAAGCAATGTTTGCATTCAAGTTGACACTCATCAGTAATCTCCGCGAATACCTGCGTAGGCGCAGAAAGATAGCGAGGTTGCAAATTATCTATGAACTCGACATTTGTGAACCGATCCGTACTATCTTCCAGAGTAATCGTGTCTCTCCTGACATCATAGACAAGATTACCGACAAACTCCTTGCGAATAACGTAATCATACATGTTACTTCTCCTCCTTGATAGATTCTAAATATACTTTCATTAATATGCAATAATTAATCATATCAAGAATTGTATCAATAGTAGTCTCCACCGCTGAAGGGGCAAGCACTCCATTCGCTAATCCTTCGAGACGAACAATCTTTCTTCCCATATCAATACAAAGGCCAGTTTCTTTTCTGTTATACCATATATCACCATAAAAACTATTCTTTTCTTGATATAATTTCCACGCCTTATCGATTATATCAGGCGGTTCGATATCAAACAATATTCGCGCCACAGTAAGTGAGCTTGATACAATTATATCTAAAAAGGAAATAATCTCGTCTTCATTATAACGACAGTTCCGCAAGTCATCAATATATCGGTCAAGCAGTAATTTCTGCTTCTCCGTTTGCGGTTCCTTCCTTATAGCCAGTAACCTTTCCAGCACATCTTCTGTATTCAAGCTGACAACGACCTTCGCTCTCATATCTCGGTAGGCACGGGTTATGTTTAAAATCAATACGTCCAAAGTGCAAATATCAGTAGCCTTGGCTTGAAGTAATTTTTCTAAAACTTCATGATCATATTTTCCCATCACTGCCTCCTCGCATTATTTTCAATTAATTCTATAGCCCACTCCCGAACGGCCTCGTTTGCGTTAATAACAAACTCTTGACCGCGATGAGCTGCTTGAAAATATTCGTCCTTCCAAGATTTCTGGGTATGATATGTGATATCAACATCTCTAAAAATAGCGGGAAGGTTCCACTTGCTCTTGCTAAAACCTTTCTTAGTCAGCATTAATTGCTCGTCGAAGTCAAATACCCCATATCCTCTTCTTTGATTATTCCATGTGCAAAACTCCTTAGCTACATAAATACAATTATTTGCTTTTTTTAGATGCCTTTCATCAGCATGAGGATGGTATTGCAACCAAGTAGGAATAGTGTCTACAGTTGTATACAACATTTTATCCACCTGCATGTACCCATAAAATGCGTGAAATCCGTCACCCTTACTGAATTTTAGGGTCAATCCGTTTTTGTAACTAATTGAGTTAAACCATCCAAAAAATAGAAACAAATCACCGTCACCAATCGAGGCATTGCGTAAAACGCTTTGTGCGGTAGATCCTTGGCCAAAACAGCCCGTCCATCCTTCTTTACGTGGAATCGCATAATAATCAATATCAGGATCTAAATGACATGTGCTGTCTTCTGTCAGGTCAATCCAAGTTTTGTTGCGTATTTTACTGCGTATCGCTTTCATTGTATCATAGAGAGTAGTATCAGTAGCTTTACAATAAACATCTGAGTATTTTATTGAATCAAGGGAATTTGGAATGGGAAAAGACTGCATTTTTCCATTTTCGCAAATAATGCTTGGATAGCCGCCATATGCGGAATCGAAGCCTTTTCGACTGAAAACAATTTTCAAAGTAAATACCCCCCAGTTAGGAACATTGTAGAACTAATCTGATTATATTTGAATTTGCAACATTTTTCAGAAGTTCAATAGGCGGATGACACCAGAATACTTCTGGAAGCGTTAGGTGCCACACAGAAAATCTCGGAAAAGTCTGTAAATTTTTCAAACTTCTCCTAAAATATTAGGATTGTAAATGTTTTGCGTACACACAAAAACTTAGAAACTGGTGTCTAAGAAATTAATCCTAATAAATATTCACCAGAAAAACAGACTCTATTTCGAAAGAGACTCCATCACTTAAGAAAGTGTAGCATATTTTCATCAGAATATCAGAATATCAGAATATCAGAATATCAAACACAACAAGTATATAAGCGGCGTCTGTTCTTTGCATTCCGTGTCCTCTATCGAGTGCGCTGGGACGTTGCTTTAAACACGCGGGAAACAAAGCTCAATCACCGAATATATAGATTGTCGATTTTAAATTTTTCGACCTGTGCGGTGAACATAGCGGTGTCAAAGAAGTGCAAACTTGCCTCATTTCACAGCATTTTCTATCAACAGACGGCGGAAATTTCCGCTATGCCTCCCTGAATCCGTCAATGAAGCGGAGAACAGGTTCTTAACATTAGGTTTGAATTGCCCAAGGAGTGCGCAACGCGACGGATTCACCGTCACAGGCAGCGCGAGTAGTGCCGTTTTCACCGCACAGGTCGAAATTTTTGTGGAACCTGTTGACTTGTGCGGTGAACATAGCGGCGTCAAACAAGGCGATCTCGCCTCATTTCACAGTATTTCCTATTAGTAGACGGTGAAAATCTCCGTTTTGTCTCCCGGAATCTGTCCGTGACGTGGAAAACAGGTTCTCACATTGCGTTTGAATAGCCCAAGAAACGCACAACGGATTGACCGCCACAGACACCGCACAGGTCAAATTTCTGAGCGTTTCCCCCACGCCGTTTGTCATGATGTTGTACAGAGGTGCCTTGAGACGAAATAAGTCCAACGCGAAATGAAGCCGATAAATCAGTCCGTTCTACCTTTTTTCGACACATTCGGACGCATCCGCCGCCAAAACCCGGTCTTTTTCCAGACAGGAAGGCTTCTGATACAAAATCCGTTGAGGGTTCTCATTAACCCATTCAAATCATTCCCCGCATTTTTGAAACCTTTTCATAAACGCCACGTCGCTGACATCCCCAGTTTCGTTAATGAGACGATTTCGCTGATTTCCTTGAGCGAACAGCCGTTTAGCAGGCGATACAACGACAGCAACATTAGATTCTCCAAATTTTGTATCCCGCGTTTGCGTTCCATCGCTTTGGAATCATAAAACGCCTTCTCGTACCCTTCCGGCAATTTCCGCATCAGTCCGCCTATTCCACCATAATTTCTTACATAGCTCATTTCCTCTGTGCGTTTTTGCTATGATACCGCTACTTTTTCCTTTTGTCAATGCTATACTCACGAGCGATGAAATTTGCCGCTCATCGCTCCGCCGTGCTTATGTCAAGCGGGATTCGGGCTGTCGAATGGCAAATCTTACCGCTCAAGAGTATAAATTAGTGCATATGGGCGCACCTCCCAAAGTGGCAAAATCCGAACTCGATTCATTTTTGCCCGAATCATGCTTTTTTCTACCTGAGCGGTTGGGCTTTTTTCATGAAGATAACCTGTTTTTAGCCTGAAATATTCTAAAAATCTGGGCGATTTCAATGCCGTGTAGCAGAAACAAAGCAAAAATCTGTCATAGAGCGGCTCCAAGGAACCCCTGTCGGTCTGTTGAAGGCGGATTTTTGCTCCCGGTGGGCGTTCCAACCGCTCAGGTGGCTTTTTTTGGGGGGAGGGGGTATGTGCGCTCACAAACTTGGAAACTGCTGTCTTTATAAACTGACAGCACTATCAGCGAAAGAACCGATAGAAACCTTGATTATTGTCTGAAATGCGTTGCATTTGCTCTAAATGTCGTGCGCTCAATGGCATTGTAGCTTCTGCGCATTCCCGTCTCAAATCATAAATAAGTTCGCGGTAGTTTTCCCCCTGTCCGCTAATCATAGGCAAAATTTTCTGCGAGAAAGCGTAATCAAGTGGAGCCATGCGCGTTTCGGGAGTATCCCGCGTCATACAGCCGCACGCCGTAGCGCAGTAATCGCGTACCATGCGCGAGCCGCGTGGCGTAATAGGCAGTCCGCGCCGTTGGAAGATGTCACGAAAAGCGTTCCATTTCCGCTCCGTTTCAGAGTCTATTGCGCTGGACGGCGTGGAGCGGAAAGCCTCCTGTAGTGAACGGTATGATACCATATCTCCGATATTTTCCGAGGTGTCCGGCGCATTATCCATAACTGAGAAAGAATCCAGCATAATGACCCATGCGCGGTCTAAAAAGCGCGGAGATAGTTTTTCCGTGGTGTGGTCAAAGTTGACAGTCGCTAAAAAGCGCAGATGTTCGGGAAGGGGCCAGATATGATTTCCTCCGATGGAAATCATGCGTTTTGCGGAGACATTTATGTCGCAATTACGCAAAAATGCGGACCAGTAATGTTCCGGAGGGCTGAGATTCGCTTCGTCGAGCAGAATCAGAAACGGAGGATAAGCGCAGGAATCGTCATTTTCCCGCGCAAGACGCGCCATTGCCTCCCAAACCTCCATATTTTTGACGCGCAGGGCGTTAGTTTCCGGAATGACCGTTCCGATGAAATCACGATGGGAAGTCCACCCGCGCTCCACCGGTATCTCCACATAACGGTTCTGCGCGTCATTGGTGGACAGTCCGAGCGCTTTTGCGAGCAGGGTGCACAGCGTAGTCTTGCCGCAACCCGGCGCTCCCGCAAACGTCGTAATAAAGCCTTGCGTGAGGCACAGCAGATAATTGATGACATCATTATAGCTGACCCTGCGTCCGGCGCAATTGCGAAGATAATCAGTCACGCGGTTTACAATCTCTTCGCGTGACATGGGCGCGTGGAGAAGGGCGGGATAAAACTGCGGCGGTTCCGTTACCGATGCTGAGGCCTGCGCAGGAGACGGCGCTGAGGATGATTCGCCGACAAGCCCGTCCAGAATTTTACGGTCAAACAAGCGCACAATCTGCCCGGCTTCGTCCTTGTAACGACGGATAAGAGCGCTTAGAGACGCCTCAAGTTTGTCTTTTTGACCACGCTCATAGTCGTATTGAACTCTCGCGTCCTGAATTTTCCGCTCATACTCCGCCAGTGTCGCTTCCTGCTCACGGATTGCGCCGCTCGTCTGCGCTCCGGCTTGCGCTATCTCCTGTCTGGGAACCCGATTCAGCAAATCCGCCTCTCTGCGTTGCAACTCCTCGACGCTTCTCTGAAGCCGAGCCTCTTCTTGTCCCAATTTTTCCATATGCTCCCGGATATTTGCGTCTTCCGCGAGTTTCTCCTTGAGACGCTCAAGATGTCGCTCTACCGCAAGCCCCGACAGTTTTTCCAGTATGGCTTCGTCGCTCATGACTTCCGACAACACGCCGTCCGCTAACTCATTCCATGACCCGATGTCTTTTGACAAAGCCTGCAGACGCGTTTTGCGTTCCTCCGTTAAAGTCACGTCCGCGTTGCTTTCCGTCAGCTCCGATGCGGCCTTGGCAAGTTTCGCTACCTCGTCACGGACAGGTTGCTCTCCCGCTCTGAGTACGTCCGCCAAAGCGAGAATCAACTGGTCGTCGCTAATCCAGTCACAGGCTTTTCCGGCGTCATTGGAGACAGGCAAAGCGTCAGCTGGGAGAAGTAACGTAGCGGATGCGCCGTCGTGGTTCTCAAGTTCAATGATGGACTGGACGCAATCACCCCTCGGATACTCTCTTGCCTGATACTGATAAGCGCTGACGCCTTTCAGGAAAAGCCGCTCCTTGTGATATTCATATTCAAACGGCCCATAGAGGGAGCTACCATTCTGAATCAGGATGCGGTCAATAAAGGGCTTTCCCTCTGGTCTGTCCAGAAAGCGCGTTTTTTGAAGCGTCCCAAAGTTTGCGTCCGTCTCCAGTACCTGAAAGAACTTCTTCTCGGAAAGCCGCTCAATGGTAATATCCGAAAAAGCGCCGTACTGGGGATTGTAATTGAGACGGTAACGGTTGTGTCCCTTGTAGTTGGGCGCAATTTCCCTGTTCAAGCGCACGCTAACCAAAGGTCCGAACTGCTCAAAAACCTCTTTCGCGCTCTGACCGCCTTGAATAAAGACTTCCATGCGTCCGTTTTCAGGAAAATCATCTTCCGCGTTGACTTTTTCAAACGCCTCATTAAGAAGAAAACGGGGATAAATATAGCACACAATATTCGTGCTTCCGAAGCGTTCTTCATAAACGGGGTTATACCAGAGCCACGCAACGATGAGTTTCCCAAGATATTGTTTGAATTCCAAATAATCACCACCAATATCCCATTCGATTTCTGTTAGTGTGTCATCATAGGGCGCTCAATTCTTTATTAAATGGGCTTAGTCAGGAAGTAGGTGGGGAGCCTACACGCAACAAGTAAGTGCCTTGTAAATCTCCAATTTTGACCCTATTTTTTGATGAAATCGACGCGTTGGATCTATTCTCCAACACAGTCAATAATCCACCACCGACCCATTTCTTGACTAACACCTTTTAAACCTTTTAGAAATATAGTATTGGCGAGTAAATATTAAATCTTCAACGCCCTGAAATCCATAATTTCAGCATTTCAGGAACACAACGCCTTCAAAGATTAGTTTCCAAGTCAACAGTATACACATTTTCCGAAAATTGTCAAGTGTATATTGCGATTTTCAGCATTTTAACCATGAAACACCAGTTTCCAGGTTTTCCGGGTAGGCTTTCAGCAAAAAGTTCAAAAATTCAAGCAGTTATGTAAAAACTCGCAACATTTTAAGGCACTAAAACTGCGGCTGTATTTTTGATGGTTTAGAGGTGCCTCCCAAAGTGGCAAAAAATCCGAAGTCGATTCATTTTTTGCCCGAACCATGCGCTTTTCGAGCGGACTATGTGCGCTCACAAACTTGGAAACTGGTGCCATGAAATTATACTCTTGAGCGGTAAGATTTGCCATTCGACAGCCCGAATCCCGCTTGACATAAGCACGGCGGAGCGATGAGCGGTAAATTTCATCGCTCGTGAGTATAAATTGACCTACGAGAATACACATTTACATTAGCAAAAATGCAAAGGTTGTTGTTAAAGACGGCTCATTTTGTCGCATAGCCGACGGCGTATCTTGTCCGGCTACGATAAATTGAGGTTTTCTGAAATGCAAAGCGCAAGATATAGTATCTGTATTTGCTGGTCGGACTTACTTCGAGTGAGATAACGCCATAGACGGACGATTTTGTCGCTCGCGCTTTTCGATTTTTGCAAGACGCCTTGACAGTTCCTGCATTTCTCCCATAATTTCGGCCAGCCGATGAGATAAACAATTTCCCTTTGACACAGAACCCCTTAGCGCGGCTAAGACGGCTGTGCCGGACAGCCCCCGGCATAACCAGTGTGCGCACTGGTTACGCTGGGAGCCGTCCGGCATAGTCAGCCTACCACGCCAAGGAATCCGCTGTATCAATAGAAATTTGTTTACTAATCGTCTGTCGTGGCTACGCTCGTTTCCATTGGTACGAAATACAAGACAAAACGCTTCGGCTGCGCCGGACAAGATATCCCGTCTATTTTCCGTCATTATGAGCCGTCCTTAACAGTTGTCTCTCCATGTTATTGATTTACAACAAAATTGCATATGCCATGGAAACTATAAGTTGACTGCCTGCTTCTGTGACCGCGCTTTCCGAGTTAGTCGGACGTTTGTACGGACATACAGCAAACAACCTACAAACAGACTATCACTCTATTTTTTGACTACACCAGTTTCCAACTTTTCTGGACGGGTCTCCAGTAAAAAATTCAAAGATTCAGCCAGTTATGCGTAAATTCGCAACATTTTATGATGCTAAAACTGCGGCTGTATTTTTAATGGTTTAGGGGGTGCCTCCCATATGCACTAACTTAAAAATGGGACATTTGAAGCGGACGCGGTTTTCTTCGTTTTTCCACGCAAAAATGAAGCGTTATGGAATCGAAATCGAGTTTCTCATCATAGAGGCTTACAATATTCGTTTTGAGCAGGAGGAGACACATCTTTGTTTCCCGCCACAAACTCCGGCTGGCGTTCGTCAGAAGGGGAAAAAATCTTCCCGCTCATGAATTTCTCCATCAGCAAGGCGACCATCAGTTTTCCGTTGAGCCACGCCAGCGCGCTTT
>JAFSOM010000101.1 GCA_017447005.1 Oscillibacter sp. | reverse complement strand
GTCCTTGGGGTCAATCCCCGCCCGTAACGCCGCCAATCCCACCGTGCGGTAAATCGAGCCCGTGTCGACGTACAGGTAGCCGAATTTCTCCGCGATTGCCCGCGCAAGCGTACTTTTCCCCGCCCCCGACGGGCCGTCTATCGCTATGCTGTAATGTTTCATGAGTGTTTCCCCTTCTCGGGCGACGATTCCCGCCCGGATGTTTGACAAACGTTTCTCCCGTATCAATTACGCGTCCGTCCGGGCGGCGGCGATTCCCGCGGCGCGTCCCGTTGACCACGCGATTTGTAGGTTATAGCCGCCCGTGTAGGCGTCCACGTCCAGCAGTTCCCCCGCCAGATACAGTCCCTTCACAAGACGCGATTCCATCGTTTTCGGGTTCACCTCCGACACGTCCACCCCGCCCGACGTAATCACCGCCTCCGTCACGGGCCGCGTTCCGGCGATGTCAACCGGAAACGCCTTCAGCAGTCGCAACAGTTCCCGCCGCTGATTCCGCGTCAGGTCACGCACCTTTACGGTTGGCGGGATTCCGCTGTCCTCTATGATAACCGGTATCAGCTTGCGCGGCAGTAAGTCGTTGAGCGCGTTCGACAGGTCGCTGTTCGCGTATTTGCGAAAGTCCGACAGCAGACGCTTGTCGAGCGTGTCGGCGTCCAGCGCGGGCTTGAGGTCGATTTCCAGACGGTAGCGGCATACATCAAAGCGCCGCATGTGCGCCGACGCCGACAGTATCAGCGGCCCGCTTACGCCAAAATGCGTGAACAGCAGTTCCCCGAAACCGTCGTGTATTTTTTTATCGTCCTCAAACACGTTTAATCCGACGTTCCGCAACGATAAGCCCTGCATACGCTGACAACGGTTTCCTCGTTCGCGCAAGGGTACCAGCGACGCCCGCAACGGCGTGACCGTATGGCCCAGCGCCTGCGCGATACGGTGTCCCTCGCCCGTCGAACCCGTCGCCGGATACGATACGCCGCCCGTCGCTATGATGACCGCGTCCGCCGCGTAGAACTCGCGTTCGCCCCGGACGCCCGCCACGGCGCGGACAGTTGGCGCGTTACCGCTTGCGCCGTCCGACGTTTCCGGCGCGTTACCGCTTACGCCGTCCGACATTTCCGGCGCGTTACCGCTTGCGCCGTCCGAGACTTCCACCGTCGCGGCGCGGTCGCGCACGATACGCACGCGTAAGGCCTTCAAACGCCGCTCCAACGCCGCGCTCACGTCGAAAGCCCTGTCCGAGACCGGAAAGACGCGTCGCCCGCGCTCTACTTTTAAAGGTACGCCCAGCGATTCAAAAAACGCCATCGTATCCCGCGGGCCAAAACGCGATAACGCGCTATATAAGAATCGTCCGTTGCGCGGTACCGACGCTAAAAACGTTTCGCGGTCGGCGTCGTTCGTCAGATTGCAACGCCCTTTTCCCGTGATGTTTAACTTTTTTCCTAGGCGTTCGTTCGGCTCCAACAGCGTGACGTTCGCGCCGGATTCCGCCGCCGTTATCGCCGCCATCATCCCCGCCGCCCCGCCGCCAATGACGACTATTTTCAACGCCGTCACTCCGTCCCCGTTACGCATTCTTGCGCGTCACTCCTCATCCGTTACGCATTCTTGCGCGTCACTCCTCATCCGTTACGCATTCTTGCGCGTCACTCCTCATCCGTGCGCCCAAAGACGCCGTACTCGTTCCAGATGTCTTCCAAGCGCGAAAACGTCTCCGAGGCGTCCGCGTCCAGCCGCCGCCCCAACTCCGCCAGTAACGCGTTCATCATCGACAGCGGCGCGACCATGGAATCCACAAACGAAATCATCTCGCACGGCACCAGTAGCGACGCGTCCGAGAGCGGATACACGGGCGATTGCGCGTTGTCCGTCACGGCGACGATGGACGCGCCACGGTCACGGGCAAACTTCACCGTGTTCACCGTCACGGGGGAGTAGCGCGGAAAACTGATGGCTATCATCACGTCGCCGGGGCCGATACGGAACAGCCGCTCGAAAATCTCCCCGGCGGCGTTCGACTGTACCAGCGTGACCTGTTCCAGCAGAAAGCGCAGATAAAAATTCAGGTACTCCGCCACGAACGACGACGTGCGCACGCCCAATATATACACGCGCCGCGCCGACAAAATCCGCTCCACGACGTTTTCAAAATCGGCCCGACTGGTTTTCGCCGCCGCTTCGCGCAACGTCTCCATGTCGCGCCGGATAACGCCGCCGGGTAAGTCCGAAAAGCGCGTGTCGGCGTCGCGCAGGCGTTCCGGGGCCGTCAGACGGCTTCGCAACGTCTCCTGTAAAGCCTTCTGCATTTCCGGGTAGCCGCTATAACCCAGCTCCGTCGCAAAGCGTACCACCGTCGACTCGCTCACTTGCGCCAATTCGCCCAGCCGTCCCGCCGTCAGTGACGCGGCGCGCTCGGCGTGGTCGAGAATGTACCGGGCTATCCGTTTGCGTCCCTTGGAAAAGCTGTCCATGTCCCGTTCCATGGCCAGCAGAATGTTTTTCGGCAATCGCAATCCCTCCCGCGTCAGGCGTTCCATAAGGCGCCGAGTTCGTCGGGGGTCAGGGGCCGCCACTTCCCCGACGGCAAATCGCCTAACGTCAGCGTATGTTCCCGTACCCGCCGCAGACGCGTGACGCGTAAGCCGCATTGCGCGCACATCCGCCGGATTTGACGCTTTTTGCCCTCGTGAATCGTCACGGAAAACGTCGCCTTACCGCGTCCGGCCCGTAGCGGACGTACCAGCGCCGGACGGATGGTTTCCCCGCCGTCCAGCGTCCGCACGTCCGACAGCCGTTCCGCCGCGTTTGTCACGTCGCCCGTCACCGTCACTTCGTATTCCTTCTCGACCTCATGCGCCGGATGGGTCAGCCGGAACGACAGTTCCCCGTCATTGGTCATTAACAGCAGTCCCTCCGACTGAAAATCCAGCCGTCCGACGGGAAACACGCGTTCCGGACAGTCGCGCACGAGTTCCGCCACCGTAGGCCGTCCGTGGGCGTCGCGCATGGTCGAAACGTAACCCGGCGGCTTGTGCAACATCAGCGTGACCGACGGCGCGTTTTGCGGCAGGGGGCGTCCGTCCAATAGAATCGTATCGCGTTCGGGGTCGGCCTTCTGTCCGAGGGCGGCGGGGCGTCCGTTCACCGTCACGCGTCCCGCCGTAATCCACGCCTCCGCCGTCCGACGCGAACATAACCCGCTGAATAACTTCTGTATCCGCGTTTCCATAATCGCCAATTACCAAAACGCGGCGGGCAGGCGTTCCCATTCGTACAGCGCTTCGGGGTTGAACGCTGACGCTTCCGGATTAAACGTCGTCGCGGCTTTCGGACGAATCGCCGCCGCCTCCGGATTGAAATTCGTCGCCGCTTCCGGATTAAACGTCATCGTTTCGGGGCGATACGTCGCCGACGCGTCCGGAATCGGGGCCATTAATTCAGGATTGAAGTTGACCGCGTCGGGGTTGACGCCCGTCGCGGGGGACGTGACGACGGGAGCGGGGACTTCCGCCGCTACGGGCACGTCCTCCCCACAGAGCGCGTCCACGCGTCCCCACTCCATCCCGCGAAACAGAAACACCGCCGTACCCACTTTCGCGCCCGCGGTCAACGGCGCCTCCAGCGGCTTGTCCAGTTCCAGACGGACGCTCACATCCGCCCCGACGGGAATCGTCACGCCCAGCGTACTCGCCGCCACCAGCGGGACGGTTGACCATTCGCCGCCCGTCACCGGGACTTCGCCCAGAAAGTTTCCCGTGACCGTCACGTTACGCGGCGCGGCGGGGGCCGTATTGGGAAGGTTGGCGGTTTCGGGCGTGGGCCAGTCCAAAACCGGCGCGTCCGGTGCCCGCGAACCTTCCCAAGGCGTCGCGTAACCGTACTCGTACATCTTGCGGTGGTCGTTCCAGTCGTCGCCGTCCTTGAGCGTGACGGCAATCAGCCGCCGCCCGTTCCGCTCGCAACAGGTCACTAACGTGCGTCCCGCCGCCTTTGTGTAGCCCGTTTTTAAACCAATACAGCCTTCCAGCGTCCCCAACAGCTTGTTATGGTTCTTCATCGTGCGTCCGGCCAGCGTCACGACGCTTGTAGACGTAATGCGCCGCAACGTCTCATTTTCCATAGCGGCGTTTGCGAGTTTGGCCATATCGCGGGCCGTGGAATAGTGGTTCGGATGGTTCAGCCCGTGCGGATTGGCGAAGGAGCTGTTCCACATCCCCAGCGACTGCGCGTAAGCGTTCATGCGCTCCGCGAACGCCCCGACGCTTCCGGCGATATGCTCCGCAATCGCTACGGCGGCGTCGTTACCCGACGACAACATCAGGCCGTACAGCAACGCCTCCAGCGATAACGTCTCCCCGGCTTTCAGGTACATCGACGAGCCTTCCGTACTTGCGGCGTTGCGGCTGACCGTGACCGTATCCGTCAGTTTGCCGTCGCGCAGGGCCACCAACGCCGTCATGATTTTCGTCGTACTTGCGATAAGCATTTGCTTGTCGGCGTTCTTCTCGTAGAGGACTTTTCCGGTCGAGGCGTCCAGCAGAATCGCGGCGGTCGCCGACGTTTCCAGCGCCCGCGCCGGGAGCGTCAGCGGCAGAAACGTCAGCAGGAGAATCAAAGACAATACGCGTTTCATGAAATCTCACCTCATTGTTTTACGCTGAGGGATAGTATGCCCCGTCAATCCGTATCCGTTTCGGATTCGGGGGCGTTTTGTTCGCGCCTGTTGACGAAAAAATTTTCCACTTTTGTCACAACGTCGGGCACGGCGTCGACAATGCGGTCAACGGTATTCATGGCGGGCATGGCGACGGGTAACACCCGCGTCACGCCGTCGCGGATGGTCAGGAACGCCACGGGGTCAATCTTGACGCCCGCCGCGCCGCCGCCCGCGAATCCGTCCGAGGTTTTGCCGTAACTCCCGCCGCCGCTTCCGAATCCGAAACTGACGCGGGAAATCGGTATCAGCGTCACGCCGTCGGGCGTCGTGATGGGCTTGCCGACAATCGTATTGACATCGGCCATTTCCCGCACGCGGTCGAGCGTGGAACGCATTAAATCATTCAGAGAATTGTTCTTTTCCATGAAATTTCGTCCTTTCGTATTCGCTTTACGCGGCCTCTCCGCGAATCATCCCGCGCACACGGGAGAAAATCCGTTACGCGGCTTCCTCCCTGCGCAACAGCGCCAATAAGGGCCGCAAAGATACCAGTAAGGCCCAGACGCGCAACGTCAGACTAATGTCGGCTTCTATGCGCGTCTCCGGCGCGTCAAAATCCGCGCTGACCGCTATCGACGGGCGCGGAATCCGGCAGACTTGCTCCAACGTCGGCATGACCGCCCACACAAGCGCAAGCGTTTCGCCGCATAAAATCGCGGCGTCGGCTGGCTCGTCGCGTCCGCCGTAAGCGACGCGCACCGTCAGCGGGTCTATCGCCACCGCGCCCTGTACGTTGCGCAGAACGTCCAGCGCGGGCGACCATACGCGCCGGACAAGACGCAGTATCCGCGCCGCGTCCGCGCCTCTATCCCGTTTGGGCTTCGCCTCCGGCTTTTTCTTACGCTTTTTTCGCGCCCTTTTCGGTTTCGCCTTGCGTTCCGGCGGCGGATAAAGGCGTATGCGTATGAATCCGGCGCGGGCTTCCGCCGACATTGCGCCGTCTTTCGCCGTAAGCGTTACGCGCAAGCGCGTGAACAACAGCGCCGTCAGCAGAACGGCCAAGACAGCCAGCACCCACAGAGCAGGCAATAAAAACACCTCCTCATCGCTTTTCCCGATAACCTCCGGCGCGTCCCCGGCCCGGCGTTACGCGCTTGCGGCGCGGGCGACGCTTCCGAATGGCCCTCCGGCGCGGGTAACGTTTCCGCGTGACTGCGCGGCGCGTGGCCCGGACGCGTGATTCTCCGACGCTTGCGCGGACGCCGTCCGGGACGCTTCCGACGCGTGCGGAATGTCCCCGCGTAACGGTACGGCTTGCGCGGCGTCGGCTTGCGCCGTATGGGTTTCGCCGCGTCCGCGGGCCGCGCCGTCAGGATTTGCGGATACATAGACAGCATTTCACGGGGCGGCTCCGGCAGTTCGTCCGAACCCCTCCCCCTGTCCCCCTCCCCTT
>JAFSOM010000006.1 GCA_017447005.1 Oscillibacter sp. | reverse complement strand
TCGGGCGTCTCCTTATAGCGTATCCAAATCTCGCCGGAGCCGACGTTCGGAATGGTCGCGCCCGTGACGGGCGTCCATGTCTCGCCACCGTCCGTACTGTACTACATCGTCTCGTCCACGCCGCCGATTTCGCCGTCGCTGGCGTCCGCGCCGCTGGGCTTCTTCGTCACGGCGGGCGTCGCGGGAGCCTCCGGCGTCACTTCTATCGTGACAACAGCAGTATCACTGGGACCATCCCCTGTATCACGAACGCGGACATCATAGTCTCCCGGTTGCAGTCCGGTAATCTCATTTGCGCCGGGGTCAACAGACTTCCATTCTCCGCTGTCGTCATCGCTGTGCTCCCTATGCTCCATCGTATCATCGACGCCGCTGATTATGCCGTCCGCCGCTTCCAGCCCGCTGGCATCCTTGACTGTCAGGTTTAAGGGGGCGTTCACAACGCCTACCTCAACGACGGCAGAGAGGCTGGGATTATCGTCATCCGTACCCCGCGCACGAACCTGATAGCTCCCCGGCGCAAGGCCGCTAATGGACGCCATATGGGAGGGGACAGGCGTCCATGTCCCGCCGCCGTCCGCGCTGTACTCCATCGTATCGTCCACGCCGCCGATAGCGCCATCCTCCGCGTCCTTGGCGCTGGCCTTCGTCACGGTCAAAGCCGTGGGCGCATCCTGCGTTCCTTTGAACTCTACGGTGATGGTGGCGGAATCGCCGGGTTTGCTGTCCTCCGTCTCCTTGAAACGAACCTGATAGCTCCCCGGCGCAAGACCGCTAATAGACGCCATGCCTGATGGAACAGTCGTCCATGTCTCGCCGTCGTCCGCGCTGTACTCCATTTCATCGGTAACGCCGTGAATGGCGCCATCCTTCGCGTTATCGGCGCTGGCCTTCGTCACGGTCAAAGCCGTGGGCGCATCCTGCTCCTCTTTCTCACGCGCTGTGCGCACAGCGACGGCGTCTGACGCCGGACTGGGATTCGCCGTATTCGTTTCCGCATGCCGGACATGGACATAATACACCGTATCCGGCTCCAAATTGTCAAACGCGTTTCCGCTCTGCCATTCGCCCCAGTTCTCGCCGTCCTTAGAAAGGCTGTATTCATAGCCGCTGTTCGACGCGGGACTGCCTACTGTAATGCCGTTAATTTCCGCCGTAATATCGGATGGGGCATTTGGTTTGGTCGTATTGGGGGATTTGGCCGTTGTCACGCTCGTCGTGACTGTACCCGTAGAAGATTTCTGCGTTTCCGTCTCCTTCATACGGGCCGCCACAGTGTATTCTTTGTTCGGGTTCAAATTCGCAAAGACCACTGTCCCCGTTGTTTCTCCGGCAGGGAGGGATAGCCAGTTCTCGCCGTCAATGCTGTACTCCTGCTGTTTGTCCGCCGGGTCTACCGTAATGGCTGTATCCGTCGCGGTCAGAATCGGCGCGGTTTCCGGCGCTCCCTGCTCTTTCTTCGGCGTGGTGACGGACGCTTTGCTCGTCCCGGACGGATTTTTCCCTCCCTCGGCGTTTACGTCCTTCACAACCGCCAAGCGTGTCTGAACCGTATACTCCGCGCCGGGCGTCAGATTCGGGAAGACAACCTGTCCGTCCGTTGGCTTTACCCAGTGTTCGCCTCCGTCAATGCTGTATTCCTGACCGGCGGGCGGGCTTTTGATTGTAATTTCCGTGGCCTGCACGTCCAGTTCGTCCAGTTTCGGCGCGGCGGGCGTCTCCTGATTTTCGTACCATACCGCTTTCAGCGTCGCGTTTCCCTCCAGAAGGAACGGAAAACTGACCGTATCGCCATTTTCCTTTATCCACCTGTTGAACGTGCAACCAGACTTCACGGGGCTTTCCGGCGCGTCAATCCACGTACGGTAGTTTTGAGTTACGGAATCAATCTGGCTGCCTCCATTGGCATCCCATGTGACAGTATAGTTATTGATTTCCCATGTTGCCATTAGCGTTAAACCATTTGGGGGCGTAACGGGCATGGTCTCCGGAAAGGCGGGACTCCAGCCCTTAAAGGCATAACCTGTTCTTGTGGGATTGTCCGGGGGCGTCAACTCCGCGCCGTATGCCGCAGTAATTTGAGTTGTTTCAAGAGCAGTGTCCGGCGCGTTAAGCGTAATCGTATACGGGTTTGCGGTCCAGTCCGCGGACACGGTCTTTCCGCCCGTCTCCATGGTGTAGGGGCCGGTGAAAGGCGTGTCTCCGTCTTTCCACCCGGCAAACGTATAGCCCTCCCTTTCGGGTTGCAACGCCGCAATTTCCTCGGCGGTTACAGTCTCGCCCACGTCCCTCTCGATAGGCTCAATGACGCTTCCGCCCTTACTGTCGAACACCAGCGCCCCTGTGGGGACTTTCCGATAGACAGCCACAAGCCGGATGTTGTTGGTTTCGCCTTTCTCCGACAACTGCTTTTCGTTGGAATAGACAAACGTAGAGCCGGGGGCGTAGAGCGTCAGGGAGGGGTTCGGAATTTGCGCGCCGTTCCCGTCGTCTATGGTTTCCGGGACGTTCGCGTTCCGCCAGCCAAGGAACCTGTACTCATAGCCGTCGCCGCCGTCCGGCGGGGTCGGCGGGTTAGCGGGCACCGTAATCGCGCTGTTCGGGTCATACGCCGCGCCGTCCGTCGGCGCGCCGCTTCCTGTCCCGGCGTCATAGGACACAGTCGTTTTGTTCAGCTTCCAGTGCGCCGTCAGCGTCAGCGTATAGTAATGGTTGCGGAACTCCGGGTCAAAGTCTATCAACAACTCGCCGTTTTCGTCCCGGTCGCCAAAAGCGCGGGCAATGCGGTTGTCCGGATTCCACAACGCGCCGTTCTGACTGTACCAGCCATCCAGCGCATAGCCTTTCCGCGTGGCGGCTTTCATGTAATTCATGTCCACCGTGGCGGTTTCGTCAGAGGTGTATTTCCAGAAGCTCCGCCCCTGAGACTGCTCCATGTGGGCGGGGGATTCGCTGTCATAGTCCTCCTTGTTGTACCACCGCTTATCGTTGTTGTATTCGTCATACGCGCCCAAATCCAGCCGCACATTGATGGCGTTCGCCACCATGATGGGATAGGCGCGGAGGGTTTCGGCTGGCATGGTCTTGCCGATAAAGGTCAATTCCGGCGCCGTGATGGTATCGGTATAGCCGTGCTTGTAATAGCCCCAGCCCTCGCCATTGTTATTGTTGCTTGCCCAACCGCCGAAAGTTTCAATTTCATTGGTAGGCAGAGTGTTTTTGCCGTCCGGCTTGATTTTCCGGTACTCCTTGCCAGAATTGTCCTTGACCAATTCGGATTCGTACTCCGGCTCGTACTCGTCCAGCGGCGCGCCGTAATACGGCGTTTCCGTCTTCCAGACCGTCTCGCCCTTGGCGTCGCTGTAAAAGACCAAATCGTACTGATTCCGGGCGTAGTAAACGTACAGATAGCCGTTGGCGTCTTTCAGGGGCACGCGCTCTCCGGCGGAGGCGGGCGTTTCCCCGTCTGTGGAGACAACGTCGCCGTAACTGTAGCCGGCAACCCGGAAACCTTCGGAGTAGCCCTTCGGCGCGGCGGGAATCTCGTAGGCCGCGCCGGAAACCGTTTCCGCCTCAAGTCTCTTGGACGTTTCCGCGTCCGGCCATGAGCCGTCAACATTTTGGACAATATGCCGCACTTCCGTTTTGCGCCCCACCGTGACAGTAACAGGGGTTCCGGGGTCATGGTTCTCGTCGCCCTGAAAGCGAACCTGATAGACCCCGGCGGGAAGGCCGGAAATCCGCTCGCCCTCCACGGGTTTCCACGTCGCGCCGTTGTCGTCGCTGTATTCCATGGAACTGTCCACGCCGGAGATAGAGCCGTCCGCGGCGCCCGCTTGCGGACTGGCTTCGGCGGAAGTCAGGCTGGAAAGCTCCCCTTTCTCGCTGGCGGCTTTCACAATTTGGAACTCGCCTCTGGCTTCGCCGCTGTTATAGTTATCCGTTTCCGCAATTTGCGCACGGACAACATAGGCGCCCGCCGCGCTGGGAACCGTGTCCGCAAACGCCGCGTCATCCGCGCCGCCGGACTTGTACTGGAAGGAGGTTGTCCCCCCGCCCGGATTGCCTGTCACAACAGGCGTCTTGGCGTCCTCGCCATACGTCCAGTCGTCCAGCGCGACGGAGGGAGTAATGGACGCCTTTTGAATCGTGAAGTTCTTTGTAACGGAGCCGCTGTAACCGCCGTCCTCCACGCCTGTAATCGTGGCTGTGGCGGTTCCCGCGTTGACGTTATTGCTGTAAGAGACCGTGTAATGGGTGTTCTGCGTCAGCGCAGTGTCGCCGTTTTTGACCGCCACAGCCGGGGTCTTTGCGCTCCCGTCATAGGTGTAACTGGCGGGACTGAGCGTAACAGTCAAATTACTGACGGGCGTCATCTGTTTCTTGAATACGGCGTAAAGCGTTGTGGCACCTGTCACCTTCAAGCTGGACAAACCGCTTGTCGCGCCGGAGGAGGTATTCCATCCGACGAAGTCGTAGCCGGATTTGGAAGGCGCTACGCTTAAATCCGCATTGTCTCCAGACAGAACCTGCTTTTGCAGGAATGTGGCCCCGTCCACATTATACGTCACCGTATAATAGGTCTGAGTCTGTGCGTAAAAGTAATTTCCGCTCTGATTCTTGGGAGAGAGGCCGAAGTAGCTGAAATTCTTGGCCGGATACTCAAATACCGCTTTATTATACAGAACCATGTAGCGGTTCTTACTTCCACAGTATATCTTTCCGGTACCTCTGGGGTCAATTACTTTCACCTGTCCGCCATATACGGCAATCTGCGGATTAGCCGTTCCCGTCTTTCCGTTCAAGGCGCAGATAGCGCTTTCCGAGGTATCGCCGTTCGATACCATCAAATACGGTCCGATTCCCGTACTGCTGTCGCCGATGATGAGCTTTCCGTAACAGGTCAAGCCGTTTCCCGCCGCTTGGTCGTCGTTGGAATATCCGGTTCCTCCGGAACCGCTGTATTTCGTGCCGCTGGTAGAGCCGTAGCAATACAGCGTTCCGGTTCCTTTGATTGTCAGGGCGCCTTCGCAGAAAATGCCATCCGCACTGTTTGCATTTAAGGTGGCCGTTACGCCGGAGTTCACGACAATGGTAGAACCAGAGGGCAGTCCAACCGGCGTCATTTTATACTTTTGTACGCCAGTCGCGGAAATCGTGGTGTTGGCGGTAAACGTCAGCGTTTTGCTGGAGCCGTTCCAGTTCCAGCCGCTTCCTTTCGTAGTCCCGGACATATCAAGGAAGGTTCCCCCAACCTGATACTTGTCGGAAACCGCGGCCCGCGCCGTGGGCGTCCCCGCGGGGAAAATCCCCAGCGTGACCGCCAGCGCCAGCAAAAGGGAAACGACCCTCCTGCATCCCTTTTTCATAATGTCCATAGTGTCAGTTCCTTTCTTACCGCATAGTTTCAAGTTCAGGCGCGTACCGGAGCGGCTTCCGACACGCGCCGCCAGCGCGGGCGGCCCGCGGCAGTCGATTGGCTTCATGTCATGCTCCTTCCTTTCACGGACGCCTCAGCCGTCCCCCACCCGGATGGGCATAGTCAATGTGACGGTTTGCCCTCCGCTCTTTCGCGTCGCAACGACGGCGTAGTCCCCGGCGTAAACCTTGCGGAACTCCCATTTCCCGCCTTCGCTCAGGGAGGCCGCAACGGACGCGGAGACGTTGCCATCCCTGCGCAGTTCCATTTGAATCGCGCCATCGTCGGAGTCTTCCGTCCCGCCTTTCTCATGGGTAAGGCTTCCGGTAATCGTGTAGGTCTTGCGGATAATGTCCGCCCGCGCCTCGGACTGCTGTCCGTACTCCGCCAGACGGTAGTTTCCCGCGTCCGGGCCGCCAAGGGCGAGTCCCGTCAGGCGCACGGGCTTATTTCTCCCTTCCTCCGCGTCCGCGAAGGCGCCCTCGGCGGTAATGGAGAGGGTATCGCCGTCCAGCTTTCCCCGGAACGCGGCGCCGGAGCAGTCCAGTTCCGCCGGGCGGGTTCCGTCCCACAACTTATCAAGGGCGCGAATGCCGGAGACGGTGACGGGCCGTTTTTCAATGCGAACTTCCGCGACGCCCGTTACGACAGGGGAACCCTCCCGCGTCACGCGGTAATGCACGGCGTATGTCCCGGCGTTCCGGTAGGCGGGATTGTCCCTGCCAAACGGCCCCGAGGGGCTGTCCGCGTACTCCACGGCGGCGCCTTCCGGCGCGTGGACCGCGGCGCTGTGGAACGCGCCGTCATAGGTTCCCGTCCAGCCGTTCGCCCGGACATCCAGCGGATTAGGGGCAATGCCGGCCTCCGTCCTCTGCGCGGTTTCCGCCAAAACGTAATTGCCCGCGCCGGAACCGCCCAAAGCCAACAGCGTGATATGAACCGCCTTTCGTTCGCCGGGATTCGGGTCGCTGAACGCCCCTTCCGCCGTGACGGTCAACTCATCGCCGGGAAGCGCCCCGTCGAACGTCACGCCGCCATAAAGCAAAACCGCGTCCGAAGTCCCGTCATAAGGCTTGTCGGCGGCGGTGATTCCGGAGACAATGACAGGTCGCTTTGCGATACGCACTTCCGCGCTTCCTGTGACGGTCTCTATACCATTCCCGCTCACGCGGTACTCCACCGTATGTGCGCCCGCGTCCCGAAACGAGGGATTTTCCGTCGAATAGGCTCCATCGGCTTCCGTGCGATATTCCGCCGTCAGCCCTTCCGGGACAGTAAGCGCAATGCTGTGGGGCTGTCCGTCATAGATTCCGTTCCAGCCCTCCGCCCGGACGCCGCTTTCCCGCGGCAAAATGGAGGCTGTGGCGACGGCCTGCTGTCCGGCTTCCGCCAAGCGGTAGTTTTTCGCGCTCTCCCCGTTCAGGACAAGGCCGGAAATGCGCACCGCCTTCATGTCGCCAATATCCGGATTCTCGAACGCGCCAAAGGCTGTTACGCTCAGGCTGTCGCCGTCAATTTTTCCGTCCAGCGCCACGCTGTCATAGAGCAGTTCCGCCAGCGCGTTTCCGTCCCAGCGCTTGTCCCGCGCCCGGATACCCGACACGGTGACGCTGCGCGTCAGGATTTCCACTGCGGCGCTGCCCTCGAAGGAAGCGCCGTCCTTTTGGACATAGTAGTGAACCAGATAACGCCCCGCATCCGTGAACGCGGGATTGTTTTCGCTGTAAGGACTGTCCGCAGTTCCCGCGCCGTTTTCGTCGTCCGTCCGGTAGGCGATGGAGACGCCCGGCGACGCCGTGACAGTGACGCTGTGGGGCTTTCCGTCATAAGTTCCCGTCCAACCGTCCGCTTGTACATTGAGCGTATTTTCCAGAATGTCGGCGGTTGTCCTTGTCTGGTTTCCCTGTTTCGCAAGCGCGTAATTCTCCGCTCCCTCTCCCGACAGAGCCAAGTTGGAAATGGCGACAACCTTGTTTTTCCCCGGCTCCGCTGTGGAAAATTCGCCCGCGGCGGACACTGTCAGGCGGTCCCCGTACACCAAACCGTGAATTTCCACGCGGTCATAGTTCAAGGTTGCGTCCCGCTTCCCGTCGTACAGCTTATTCTCCGCCGTGATTCCGGAAACCGTCACGCTCTTCGGCAAAATCGTAACCGTCTCATAATTCCGGATAGTGAAGTCGCGGCTTTCCGCCTGATAATATACCCGATACGTTCCCGCGTTCCGGTAGAGGAGCGGCTCCGGCTCATAGGGTCCGTCCCGCCATTGGCTGTAGGAAATCTCCGCGTCCATCGTCACCGTTTCCACATGAATGCCGTGGCTTTCGCCGTCATACGTCCCCCGATAGCCATTTGCTACCACATACTCGCGCAGTTCCGGCGCATTGGCCCCTACGGGAGAAATTTGCGGCTGGGGGCTTGGCTCCGAATCGGAGGATTCCGGGGCTTCATTCGCCCTCCAACGGGCATATAGCGTAGTATCCGCACGAATGGGCGTCGCGTCGAAATCAAACGCTTCTCCCGCGTCTTTTGGCGCGGAATACCAACCGCCAAAGGTAAAGCCGTCTTTTTTCGGGTTCGGGGGCTGTTTCGCCTTGCCGCCGTCTTTCACCCGCACCGTCTGCGGCTCTATCTCCGTCCCGCCGTCAGTCTGAAACAGGACGGCGTAGGCTTCTTCGCCGGAAGTCGCCACATTGTAAGTGGAAAATCGGTTGGAATACACATAGATTACCGCGTCACTGCCCGCGCCGGACACATAGAAATGTCCGTCCAGAGCATCCGTATCCTGATACGCCTCCGGCCTTTCAGGAAGCCGGACAAACGTCCTTGCTCCGTCGTGGTAGCGGGATACCATAGGAATATAGCGCCCGCTCAGGTCGTATCGAATAGGAATCTCCAAAATCCGGGACGTTTCATTCAGGCGCGTGGACTCGGGGTCGCTATTTTCTCCGTCCGCGCCGCCAGTGACCGCCACGGTTTTTTCTATGTCAATGGAGAAGAAATCCGCCGTCATTGTGTCGTCTCCGTCGAATGCCGCCGTCGCCGCGTTGAAAAGCTGTTCCTGCTCCGCTTTCGCGGTACGGCCCGCCTCGTCCAGTTCCTCCGTCCTCCGATTCGCAAGGGACGGTTGAACATAGACGTTCATTCTGACGGAGACATTCTTTGTCTGTCCGTCGAGGGTTTCCGTCTCGTCGTCGCCCGCCAGTTCTTTCAAGGCCACCGCCGTGGCATGGTCTCCCTCCGCGCCGCTTCTCTGCGTGTCAACCTGCTCGGCGTCCTGCGGAAGGGACAGGATTCCCAAAATTGGACTTTCCACACCGCCTTTAGTGAAGCCGATTTCTCCTGTGCGGCTCCCTAATGCCCAGTTCGCCCGATATACATAGTCTCTGGCGGAACCCTGCGGAATCATAACCCGAATGGAGGGCTTTTCGTTGCGGTTCGCCGCTTCGTCCGTCTCCTCCGTCCAACCTGTAAACGTATAGCCTTCACGGACTGGCTCCGGAAGCAAGAACGCTTCACTGTCTGATTGAAAAACGCGTGTGCGCCTATCCTCCGCGTCGGTCCAATTCTCCGCGTCCAGACTGCCGCCGTCCAACAAGAGGGTGACAGCGCCCCGAAGGGCTGTCCAGCGGGCGTACAAGGTCATGTCCATATCGCCCATAACGGATTCCGCTGTTATTATCTCTCCGCCGTCCTTCGCCGCGCTCCAGCCGTCGAAACGATACCCGGCTCGCTCCGGGGCGGGCAGTTCACCCAGAGGGACGCCCGGACGGAGTGTGCGGGAAGCGGGCGACGCCGCGCCGTTTCCATCGAATCGGAGCGTTAGACTGCCGCCCGCTGTCAGCGGAATGGTCAGCGCGTAATCCTCATAGTTACGGCTGGATACCGTAACGCGGACTGAAGCCGAAAGAAGATTGGCGTCTTTCGCCACATCGTCCGCCGTGTCAAAGTGAAGCTCGTTTCCCGCCGCGAATGGCGTTCCATCCAACAAACCGCCGGAGAAGGAAGATACGGCGCAGGAAGCGCCTTCCTCTATCCATGGATTGAGATTCAGCCGCAGACTTCGCGCTCCGGCGATTGTTCCGACAGGCGGAGCGACTACGTCCGAATGTTCCGCTTTTGTGATGGTAAAGTCCGCTGTGGCGCTTCCGGCAGGGAGATTCCGGGTTGCCGCCACATCTACACGCATAGTGTAGGCGCCCGCCGGAAGGACAGACAATTCCTCTGAGGAGATGGGCTGATATACCGAATCGCCTCTCAGACTGTACGAATAGGAGACCTGCCCGTACTCCGTGAAAGTCGTTCTCGCATCTTGGGCGTCATCCGCCATCAGAACAGCAACTCCCATGACATTTGCCGTCCGCTCGTCCCTTTCCACGGTCAGAAGCGGGACAGCGGGCGTCCCGCCGTATGGCCAGCTTGTCATAGCGCGGGAACAGTCGGAGCGGTCCGCCAGTTTTAGCCGTACCCGCGCCACCGCCCTGCCAATGTTCACTACCGCGTATCCTGAGACGCTCTCCGCGTCATCCGCCGAGACCCTGTACCAGACGGCATATTCTCCGCTATTGGTATAGCCGGGATTCTCTGAAGAAAACGGACCGTCCTCGCTCTCGCTGTAGGTGACGGCGGCTCCCTCCGGCGCGGTTACAGTAATGCTATGAGGATTCCCGTCATAAGTTCCGCTGTAACCTGTCGCCGTTACGTTAAGCGCGTTCGCCGTAATATTCGCGGTTGTTTCCGTCTGCTGTCCGCTGTCCGCGAGGCGATAATTTTCGGCGTCCGCGCCGCCCAGCGTCAAATTTGTGATTCTGACGGTTTTTCCGTCGCCGACTTCCGCGCTCTCAAACGTTCCGGTCGCCGTTGCCGTCAGTTCGTCGCCCGTTACAATACCATGAAAGGTTATGTTATCATAATTTAGCGTTGCGTTCGTGTTGGCGTCGTAAGGCTTATCCGTAGCCGTAATTCCCGAAACCGCCACAGGCTTTTTGCCGATTGTGATAGTTACGGAACCTGTCACAGTGTCCGCGCCGACTTTCGCCGCCTTATAATAAACCGTATAACTTCCGGCATTGCGATAGACCGGATTTTCCGCGCTGTACGCGCCGCTTTCGCTTTCGCTGTAGGTTACGGAAACGTCGTCCGGCGCGGTGACGGTAACGCTGTGGGGTTCGCCGTCATACGTTCCGCTGTAGCCTATGGCAGTCACATTGAGCGAATTGGCGGTAATGTTTGCGGTCGTTTCCGTCTGCTGTCCAGTTTCCGCAAGCTGATAGTTTCCGGCGTCCGCGCCGTCTAACGTCAAATCCGTAATCGTGACGCTTTTGCCGTCGCCGACTTCCGCGCTTTCAAACGTTCCCGTCGCCGTCACGGTCAATTCGTCGCCTGTTATAATGCCGTCAAAGGTTACGTTATCGTAATTTAGCGTTGCGTCCGTGTTGCCGTCATACGGCTTATCGTTCGCCGTGATTCCTGAAACGGTCACGGGCTTTTCGCTAATCGTTACGGTCGCGCTTCCGGTCACGTTGTCCGCGCCGACTTGCGCCGCTTTATAATAAACCGTATAGCTTCCGGCGTTCGTATAAGTCGGATTTTCCGCGCTGTACGCGCCGTTTTCGCTCTCGCTGTAGGTTACGGAAACGCCGTCCGGCGCGATGACGGTAACGCTGTGGAGTTCGCCGTCGTAAGTTCCGCTCCAATTCGCCGCGCTGACATCCAGCGTCAGAGCGATAATATCGGCGGTCGCCGTCTCCTGCTGGACGGTTTTGGAAAGCCGATAGTTTCCGGCGGAGAAGCCGCCCAGCGTTAAATCCGCAATCGTAACGGTTTTTCCGTCGCCGACTTCCGCGTCCTCAAAAGTTCCTGTCGCCGCTATCGTCAGTTCGTCGCCCGTTATGATACCGTCAAAGGTTACGTTATCATAATTCAACGTCGCGTTTGTATTGCCGTCGTAAGGCTTATTCTCCGCCGCGATTCCGGCGACGCGAATCCCTTTCCGCTCAATGTTCACTGCGACGCTTCCAGCGACAGTTTCGGAGCCTTCCGCCTCCACTTTGTAAAAAACGGCGTAATGTCCGGCGTCGGCGTATTCGGGGCTGACGGCGAAATATTCGCCGTCCTCGCTTTCGCTGTAGGCCACGGACGCCCCGTCCGGCGCCTCCACAGTAACGCCGTGAAATTCGCCGTCATAGACGCCGGAATAGCCCACAGGCGACACGTTCAGCGGATTCGGCGTGATATTCGCTTTCGTCGATTCCTGCTGTCCGTTTTCCGCAAGGCGATAGTTTCCAGCGTCGGTGCCGCCTAACGTCAAGTTTGTAATTGTGACCGTTTTCCCATTGCCAATCTCCGCGTCCTCAAATTCGCCCGTAACGGAAACGGCCAGCGTATCGCCGTCCAGAAGGCCGTCAAAGGCGACATCGGAGAAAATCAACGCCGCGTCCGTGTTGCTGTCCCACAGTTTGTCTCCCGCCCGGATTCCGGAAACCGTCACTTCGCGCTTTGCGATACGAACCGCTTCACTGCCTTGGACAGTCGAGAATCCGCTTAACGTTACCTTATAATAGACCGTATAGCTTCCGGCGTTGCGATAGGCGGGATTGTCCGGGTTATATTCCCCGTCCGCGCTTTCGCTATAAGTTACGGACGCGCCGTCCGGCGCGGTGACGGCGATACTGTGGGATTCGCCGTCATAAACGCCGTCGTATCCTTCCGCGACAGCCTCTATGGTTCCTTCGGCAATCGTAAAGCTGACGGCGGTTTCTTCCGGAAGCTGATAGTTATCATTGGACAAACTTTCAGCTATGGCAACGTAAGTTCCCGGAGCGGTTTGGGCGCCCGTGACCGTTACCGTACAGGCGTCGCCGTCTATCAATCCGTCCGCTGTCGCGGTCGGGAGTTTCTCCGCGCCGTCGTAAATAAAGCTGGTTTTCCCCCATATCAGGCTTACCATCTTTTGGCTGATTGTTACCGTCGCGGAGCCTGTCACGTCGTCCGAGCCGATTTGCGTTGCCTTATAATAGACCGTATAAGTTCCGGCGTCCGTATAGGCGGGATTTTCCGCGCCGAAAGTTCCGTTTTCGCTCTCGCTATAAGTTACGGACACGCCGTCCGGCGCAGTGACGGTAACGCTGTGCGCTTCGCCGTCATAAGTTCCGCTGTATCCCGCAGCAGTTACGTTGAGCGCGTTGGCGGTGATGTTCGCGGTCGTTTCAGT
>JAFSOM010000100.1 GCA_017447005.1 Oscillibacter sp. | reverse complement strand
CGGAATTTGAAAACGTTTTCAAGTCCCGGAAGTCCCCCCTGAAAGGGGGGATTTAGGGGGGTATCCGTAAAGCGAATGACATTGAGCCTGTTCCGACGGCCCCGCAATCGGATTGCGCCGCGCTTACTCGCGGACGCGCTCCAAAGATTGCGCCGCGCTTACTCGTGGACGTGCTCCAAGGCTTCGCCGTACAGAATCATAATCGTGCTCACGCCGCCGGGTACCGTGCACATCCCGCTGACAAGTTTGTGCTCGTTCTGGGACGGTACGGGGAGAATCGCGGAATGGGAGATGTCAACCATCTGGTCAACGCCGTCGACCACGATACCCATACTGGTTTCCTTGATGTTCAGGATAATCACGCAGCTTTCCTCGTCGGGAATGCGTCCGAGCAGAAGGCGGAAGTCCACGATAGGCACAATGGCGCCGCGCAGATTGATAACGCCCGCGATGTAGTCCGGTACCATGGGAATATGCGTAATGCTGACGTTGTTGAGAATCTCGATGACATACGCGGTACTGAGGGCGTAGAGAATGTTGCTGGAACGGAAAATCAGATACTTTTCCTCGTCAAATTCCTGCACTTTATCCGACAGGGCGGTTTTGGCCTCGTCGGTCTTGGCGAACAGGCCGTTTTCATCAGACATGGGCGTTACTTCCTTTCGATATAGTCGGCGCGTACCGTAACGGGGCGCGGCGTAATTCTGACGCGTAAAGTGACCGGGCGCAACCGAACCCCTTCCCGGCCTCCGGGGTTTTCTGACCTGAACTCCGCGATAGCAAATGAAAATCTTTCGCCCAACTTCCCTACGGGCAAAGACAAGGACGACGGAAACACATGGAACCCCGCAACTTCCCTAAACTGATAAGATGGTGACTGAGAGCTTACCTCTGTCCGGTTCGCGGGACTCCGGTCACGGAAACGCTTCACAAGTCCACTTCAAACGTCTCCGTCAGGTTGGCGATATTAATCGCCTGCTGAATCTCCATGAGGTCTTGCGCGACCTTGTCATAGGCGGCGCGGACTTCGGCGGCGTCAAAGTTGCGGCAACGGATGTCGGCCTCGCGGCTTCCGTAACTGCGGGAGCGCTGTTTCTCCGGGATTTGGAGAAGGTCATAGAGGCGTTTCTTTTCGGCGTTCATGCGGCTCATGCGGCCTATGGCCTCGTCGAGCGTACAGGCGTATTCCGGGAGAAACTTTCCGGCGTTGAACACGGCGACCGCGTGACGGAGCTTGCCGATTTTGTCCTGAAAGCCGTGAATTTTATCCTGCGTCTCTTGGAACGAATACGCGGGAATGACAGGCTCTTCGCCCACGCTGAACGAGTAGGTAGAGTTGGCGTTTTCGGCCTCCAGAAGCGCGGTAATTTCCGCGTCATAGTTTTTAATCAGCTTGTTGGCGGTATCGGAATTGAGTTTCATAGATTCCCTCACTGCGCCTCACGGCGTTTGACGGACGTTTCGCGGCGCCTTAGAGCGTTACAGGCGTTCATTCGCGGCGCCGAACGGCGTTTGACGGACGTTTCGCGGCGTTCTGACGGCGTTCCGCTTATACGCTCGCGGCGCTTGTACGCGTTCCGCATTTTCGCGGCGCCTTACGGATTTTGCGACGAATAAATCGTGGCAACGTCCAGAATGATGCTGATACTGCCGTCGCCGAGAATCGTACAACCCGACACGCCGTAATTCTTAATGCCGTAATTGTTGACATAGTCGGGCAACGGCTTCACGACGACCTGCTGTTCGCCGATAAGCTCGTCCACGAACAGACAGAACGAGTTATCGCCGGATTCCACCCACAGCAACACGCCTTCGTCAAGGTTATCCGTGCCGCCGTTGAGCTGGTAGAAGTCCTTCGCCCGGACGATGGAGTAGAAGTTGTCCACAATCTTGACCATTTCGCCATGCGTGGCGTCCTGAATGATGTTGATGTCGGAGACTTTGAAAATCTGCTGAATGTCGCTGATAGGTACGGTGAAAATGGAATCGCCCACGGAAACTTCCATGCCGTCCATAATGGACATGTTCAGCGGAATGCGTAACGTGGTCGTCATGCCCTTTCCGCGCTCGCTGGTGATAGTAACCGTGCCGCCGACGCTCTCCACGTTGCTTTTGACTACGTCCATGCCGACGCCGCGCCCGGAATACTCCGTCACTTCGGTGTTCGTGGAGAATCCCGGCATGAGGAGGAAGTTCAAAATATCCTTGTGGCTGTACTCTACGCCGGGCTGGGCCAGTCCCTGCCGGATGGCCTTATTCAAAACGGCGTCGTCGTCCACGCCCTGCCCGTCGTCGCTGACTTCGATGATGACCTCGCCGCCCGTCTGCCGCGCCGAAAGGATAATCTTCCCCACAGGGTCCTTGCCCGCCGCGATACGGTCGGCGCGGTTCTCCTCAATGCCGTGGTCCATGGAGTTCCGCACGATGTGCATGATGGGGTCGGAAATGCTGTCGACAACGGTCTTGTCGACTTCGGTATCTTCGCCCACGAGCACAAGGTTGGTTTCCTTTTTGAGTTTCTTGCTCATGTCGCGGACAATCCGCTTCATCTTCTGGAACGTCGCGGACACGGGAACCATGCGCAAGGATAAGCCGACATCCTGCAAGTTATCGGTCAGGGAGCGCAACTGCCGCGCCGCCTTGGTGAAGTTGTCCAGTTTGAGGCCCTTCAAATCCGGCGACGCCGTAACCTGCGCCTCCGTGATAACGATTTCGCTGATAACCGCCATAAGCGAATCCAGCTTGCTCAGGCTGACGGAAATCAAGCTGTCCTTGACATGCGCCTGTTTGGCGGCGGACTGCTGCGCGGCGGTCGGCGCGGACTGTTGCGCGGCGGGCGCGGCCTGCGGCATGGGTTCGGGCGTCTCCTCGACAATCTCCCTTGCGGCGGGTTGCGGCGCGGCGGGCGCTTCCATTTCCACGGCCTCCGCGGACGCGGCTTTCGCCGTCGGGGCGGCCTTCGCCGCGGGCGCGTCGAACAACTGCCAGTTCTGCACGGCGCCGTTGTCCTTGACGGCGGGAATCGCTTCCTCACGGTCGCCCGCCGTGCGGAAACGCAGATAGAAACCATTGTCAATGATGAAATTCGCCGTGTCGGGGTTCATCTGCACGTCGGGCGGGTAGTAGTCGAACTGGGATTCTTCGCAAAAATCCTTCACGGAGCCGACTAACATCATGGCCCGCAGATTCTCCATGCCGACGCCCTCGTCAAAGAACACGTGAAGGCCATACGGGAACTCCGCGCTGGCGTAGGCGGACTCCTCCTCGGTGGGCGCGGACGCGGCGGGCGCGGCGGATTCCTCGTCGGATTCCTCCTCGCCGCCCTCGCCGGAAATTTTGGCGGAAAAGCTATTAATTTTATCCAAGAAAGTGTCGATAGAGGTAGAAAGGGGCTGGTTGGTCTCCACCTTTTCGATTTCCTCACGGAAGAAGTCGATAGACTGGAAGATAAGGTCGAACATCTCCGGCTTGA
The DNA here is from genome assembly GCA_017447005.1 of Oscillibacter sp. GTDB lineage: Bacteria > Bacillota > Clostridia > Oscillospirales > Oscillospiraceae > Oscillibacter. The sequence goes on along the minus strand of JAFSOM010000100.1, from coordinate 263 downwards.
GTTCCTCGGCGATGGCGTCCATGGTCTTTTCCCGGATGACGAAGCACAAGTCCTCAATGCGGTGGGCTATCGTCATCAGGGAGTTATACTCCATCATGGCCGACGAACCCTTAATCGTGTGCATTATCCGGAAAATTTCGTTTACGTCGTCCTGCGAGAAAGTATGGGCTTCTTCAGCGGCTAACACCAAGTCGTCCAACTGCTCCAAAAGGGAGTGCATCTCGAACAGGTACGCTTCCAGCATATCGTTGTTCATGCTCATG
>JAFSOM010000099.1 GCA_017447005.1 Oscillibacter sp. | reverse complement strand
GGATTTGCTCAACCCGGAGTATAAGGCCTGACGGGACGGAAACCGCCCTTTTCAACGGACATTCGCATTAAGTTAAGGAAAAAACGTTCGATAACCGCCCCTCATCCGTCACGGCTTACGCCGTGACACCTTCCCCCCGGAGGGGGGAAGGCTTTTTGACGCAACCTTGCAAGGTCTTGCGAAAAAATCGCCGCATTTTCAAAGATTACGGTATCAAGTTTGGCCTTCCCCCGGTAACGGGGGAAGGTGGCGCGCAGCGCCGGATGAGGGCAAGTCTGATTTAGCTTAACGCCCATGTTTTCCACGGGGCGGTTTTCCATTTAAGAAAAGAAGAACGGGGGAAACGCTATGCGCTACTATATCGGCCTTGACAACGGCGGCACCGCGACCAAGGCCGCGCTATTTGACCGCGACGGCAAAGAGTTAGGCTCTTTCGGCATGTCCACGCGCTCATTAGCCCTGAAACCGGGGTTTATGGAGCGGGACATGGAGGAAATGTGGCAAGCGAACTGCGCCGTAGTGCGCGGCGTACTGGAAAAGACGGGCGTCAATCCGGCGGATATTGCCGGGGTAGGCGTATCGGGACACGGAAAGGGGCTGTACCTGTGGGGCAAGGACGGAAAAGCCCTGCGTAACGGCATTATTTCCACCGATAACCGCGCTTGGGAGTACGTGCGCGACTGGAAAGCCGACGGCACGGAGGAAAAAGCGTTCGCTTACTCCTGTCAGCATTTGATGTCCTGTCAGCCCGTCGCGCTGTTGGCGTGGCTGCGCGACAACGAGCCGGAAAATTACCAAAATATCCAGTACGTGTTCGAGTGCAAGGACTATGTCCGGTTCCGTCTGACGGGCAAGGCGGGCGCGGAAATTACCGATTATTCCGGGTCAGGCCTCATGAACCTGCACACCGGGCAATTTGACCGCGAACTGTTGGACTTGTTCGGAATCGGCGACGTATGGGACGCGTTGCCGCCGCTCTGCCGCGCTACCGAAATCGCCGGGACGGTATCGGAGGAGGCCGCGAAACAGTGCGGCATTCCGGCGGGTACGCCCGTTATCGGCGGCATGTTCGACATTAACGCCTGCGCGATTGCGGCGGGCGTCACCGACCCCGACAAGGTTTGCATGATTGCGGGCACGTGGTCAATTAACGAGTATATCAGGAAAGAGCCTGTGCTGGACGGTACGGTACAGATGAACTCCCTATTTGCCCTGCCGGGGTATTATCTGATTGAGGAATCGTCGCCCACGTCGGCGGGAAACTTGACGTGGTTCGTCAAGCAGATTATCCCGGAACTCGAACGCCAAGTAGCCGCCGACGGAGAGAGCGTCTATGACCTGCTCGACGACAGCGTAGAGAGCATTCCGCCGGAGGAGTTCACGCCGATTTTCCTGCCGTTCCTGATGGCGTCGAACGTCCACCCGAACGCGAAAGGGTGTTTTATCGGCCTGAGCGCGGCGCATACGCGGGAGCATATCGCCCGGAGTATCTTCGAGGGCGTGACGTTCTGCCACCGTTACCATTACGAACGCCTGTTAAAGACGCGCACGACGCCGCCGACGGTGATACGCCTAGCGGGCGGCGCGGCGCGTGCGGCGGTATGGGCGCGGATGTTCGCCGACGTTATGCGCACGCCCGTGGAGACGCTGGAGGCGAACGAGACGGGCGCGTTAGGAATTGCAATCGCGGCGGCGACGGCGGTCGGGGACTACGCGTCGCTGGAAGAGGCGACGGAGCATATGGCGTCCTTCTCCCTGACTATCTATCCCGACGCCAAACGCGCCGACATTTACGATAAGAAATACCGTCTGTACGTGCGGGCCATTGCGTGTCTCGACGGCCTCTGGGACGATATGCAGAAACTCATTGACGGATAAAGCGAATCGCATTGACGGGTAAAGAAAGCGCCCTCCCCCGGACTTGATTCCGAGGGAGGGCTGATTTTACGCCGTTGCGGAACTTACGCGGCGGGTTTGGCGTCCGTCCAGACTTCCTTGTTGTCGCGGACGGCGAAACTGTGGGGGTTGGCGGCTTCCATAACGTTGTAGTAGTACCACGCGGCGGGGTCGCGCACGTCGGAGAATACCGTCAGGCCGCTGACATGCGCCGTTACATAGTCCTTATCGGCGGCGCGTCCGAGCATACGGTTGATAATCGCGGCGGCGGCGGCGCGGGTTATCGGATTGGCCGGACGGAACGCGCCGTCAGAGTAGCCCTCAATCCAGCCGCGTTGCGCCGAACGCGTTATCACGTCATGCGCCCAGTGGGTAGCGGGCACGTCGGAGAAGCGGACGCCGTCGGCGGCTTGGGTGTCCTTGGTGAAGCGGGCCGCGATAGCGGTAAAGGCGGCACGGCTGATGCTACGGTCGCCGTGGAAATTACCGTCGGAGTAGCCCTGAATCATGCCGAGGCTTGCGAGCGTGTAGACCGCCTCCGCGTACCACTCTTTGCCGTTCATGTCGCGGAAGGTAACGGTTTTCGGGACGTTCTGGTTTTTCAGCAGACGATAGAACATCATTGCGGCCTGCGCCCGGGTGATGTTGCCGTCGGGACGGAACGTGCCGTCGGTGAAACCGCGGATATACACGACGTGTTCATCAGTGATAAGCCAATCGGAAACGCCGGTTTCGTCGGGCGACGCGGGCGTTATCGCTTGTCCGTCGATGGTCTCCGTACCGGACGGGGGCAAGTCGCCGGACAGGGTTCCGTCCGTATCGCCGCTATCGGGGTTCGGGGCGGCGCCGTTATCGGGTGTCGTATCGCCGTCGCCGGGTCGGTTGGTATCGCCGTCGCCGTCGCCGGGACGCTTGCTCTCGTCGGACGGCGTCGCAAAGACGGATGTCACGGTCACGTCAGCGGGGGGCATAACGAACGTATAAGCCGTGTCGGACTTTCTCGTGACGGGGACATCCTTTCCGGCGCTCGTTGCGCGGACGCTCTCCAAGGCGTAGCCCTGATTCGGCGTCGCCGTGACCGTAATCGTCGTGCCCTTATTGGCGCGTGTCGCGGAAACTTTCGTGGAGCCGTTCTTGCCGCCGTCCACGGTCACGCGGTAGGCGTTGGCGGAACTGCTACCGCCTCCGCCGCCTCCGCCGCCGCTACTGCCGCCGCCCGGATTCGTCGCGGGTGTCGTGGGCGTCGTCGGGGTCGTAGGCGTCGTGGGCGTGATTGGGGTCGTAGGCGTCGTAGGCGTGGTCGGGGTCGTGGGCGTCGCGTTCTGCGTCGCCTTCCACTGCGCCTTGACGGTCAGGCCGCCGGAGGGCATATACTGGGGAAGTTCGGGCGTCCAGCCTTGGAAGTCGTAATTTTCCTTGACGGGGTTCGCGGGAACCTTCACCAGCGCGCCGTAAATGGCGGTGAAGTCGTCGATAGCGTTTCCGCCGTCGGTGTCAAAGCGAATCGTATACGTCGCGGGCGTCCAGACGGCGTCAACGGTCAAGTCTTTCGCGGGCATGGTCGCGGGAAGTTCGGGCGTCCAGCCTTGGAAGACATAGTTTTCCTTGACGGGGTTCGCCGGGGCCGTGACGGTACTGCCATAGTTGAGCGTTACGGGGTCAATCGCCGTGCCGCCGTGGCTGTCGAACGTCAGCGTGAAACTTTGAATTTGCCACCGCGCCTTGACGGTCAAATCGCTTGCGGGCATGGTATCGGGAAGCGCGGGCGTCCAGCCGACGAAGCTGTAACCGGGTTTGACGGGGTTCGCGGGCGGCGTTATCGTCTGTCCCACGTCCAGCGTAATGGGCGGAATGACCGTGCCGCCGTCGGTGTCGAACGTAATGGAGGCTTCCGGCGTCGGGATATACGCCGCCGTAAAGAGAATGGCGTTCCGGGTCTCGTCAACGAGTTTCCAGTCAGAGAACAACAGATTCCCGTTTTGACTGTGCAAGTCGCCGTTGGCGTCCTTCCAGCCGATGAAGGTCATCCCGTCGGGGGCCTGCGGCGCGCCTTTGACCGTCAGCGTATCCTCTAACTTATACTTGGCGGTATCCGTAATTGTCCCGGCGCCGCCGTTCAGGTCATAGACAACGCCGACTTCCACGGGTTCCCAGCGGGCCGTGAGAATCACCGCGTACACGCTGTAGCGGCGCTCCGCGTTCCGGTACTTGTCATACTCGCCGTTGGCGTCCTTGGTACAGTATTCCGGGTCGACGCCCCAGCTTTCGTCCCACTTCACGCCGTCCTGCGTGTACCAGCCTACCAGTTTATAGCCTGCGCGGGTCGCGGCGTTCATGGCGTCCATGCGGAGGTATTCGCCTAAATCGGCGTCAAAGTCGCGGCTCTGCTCGGCGTTCATGACGGCTTTCGTAGCGTCGTCATAGTCGTCGGCGCTGTACCACTCATTCGGGTTGTCGGCGTCGTAGGCGCCCAGATTCAGACGGACGTTGAGACGGTCGCGCACCCAAATGGGATAGACGCGTTTCGTCTCGGGGGGCATGAACTCCGCCTCCCAGTCGATAACCGTACTGTTGACGACGCCGTATTTATTGGCGTAGGAAGTCTGATTCGGGGCGTCGGCCCACGCGCCGAAGGTATAGCCGTCGCGTGCGGGCAAGGTCTCCCCGGCGTAGGCCGACAGCGACGCGCCCGATAAAACTTGATACGTCTTAGCGACGGTTTCGCCTTCACCGTCGGCGTAGAACACGAGTTCAAAGGCGTCGCGGGCGTAGTAGAGGTACAAATCGGGGCCGTTATCGCCTAATGTGACCGTCTCCCCGGCGCGGATGGAAACGCGTCCGTTTTCATCGGCGTAGGCGTCGAGACTGTACGCCGTCAGGTGAAGGGATTCCGCCTCATAGGCCTCTTTCGTCCGATAGGCGGCGGTTGCGGCGGGAAGCTCTTCCAGTAAGGCGGCTTGCGTCCATGTCCCGTTAGGCCGCTGACGCACGGCGTAGACATGCTGATGAGCGTCGGAGACGGGGGTTTCCGCGAGAACGCTGGCGGTCGTGGCGGACTGCTGTCCGTCGGCGGCGAGGCGGTAGTTGGCGACGGCGGCTCCGGTGAGCGTCAACGCGCTGATGGCGACGGGCTTATGATTGCCCGCGTCGGGGGTGTCGAAGGCGCCGATTGCCGTCACGCCTAATTCGTCGCCGTCGAGCAGTCCGTTGATTATAACGCGGCTGAAGTCTAATTCGGCGTCGGTGTCGCCGTCGTAGAGCTTATCATGCGCGGCAATGCCGGAAACCGTGACTTCCTTCCGGGTGATGCTCACTAACGCGCTACCGGGGATAAAGTCATGGTCGGCCAGCGTGGGGGCGAACAGCGCGGCGGTTTCCGTTCCGACGGTTTCCGTTACGACGGTTTCGGGTTCCGTCGCGCCGCTCAGGACGGCGTCCGCTCTCCACACTCTGTAGTACACGCGATACTGTCCGGCGTTACGGTAGGCGGGATTTTGCGCGGTATAGGTTCCGTCCTGCGCCTCACTGTAGGTCACAATCGCGTTTGCGGGCGCGCTGACGCGAATCGAATGCGCCAAGCCGTCATAGGGACCCTCCCATCCGTCCGAACTGACCTCTAACGCGGGCGTCGGGTCGTCACCGGGGCCGGGCGTCGGTTCGTCACCGGGCGTGGGCGTCGGGTCATCACCGGGGCCGGGCGTCGGGTCGTCACCGGGCGTGGGTGTCGGGTCGTCGCCGGGGCCGGGCGTCGGGTCGTCACCGGGCACGGGCGTCGGGTCATCACCGGGTGTGGGCGTCGGGTCATCACCGGGGCCGGGCGTCGGGTCGTCACCGGGTACGGGCGTCGGCTCATCGTCACCGGGCGTGGGCGTCGGCTCGTCGTCGCCGGGG